>JAJYCH010000845.1 GCA_021778575.1 Planctomycetota bacterium | reverse complement strand
GAATCGTGGCGTTCTGGAGGCTGGTCGAGGGGGGAGCGATGGTGAACTCAGCCAGGATCGAGTCGCCGCCATTCGAGGCCAGTGAGCTACCATCGGTCCCGACCAGGGAATTCGAACTCTGGAGCAGCAACTGATACCGGCCCGCCGTAAGAGCGTGGGTCAGAGTCAGGTCGATTGTAGCCCCTGACGAGTCGAGGGGATCGAGCGACTCGACAAGCTGGGCTTCGCTTGGCGACATCGGACGGGTTGATCCATCGTTATTCAAGTGGACGAGCGCGAAGTCCGTGATCCCGATCGAGAATCCATTGAGCGGCTTGTTGAACTGGACGACCAGTGTAGACGGTGATTTCGTCAGAATGGTCGAACTGGCGGGACTGGTCGAGAGGACCGAGAGTGTTGAGGTTGCGCCGGAGTCGCTGATCTGGTTCGGGGTGTCGAAGGAAAACCCCGAATCGAATGGCGTGGCCGACAGTGCTGTCCGAGATTCGAGTCGGTCGAAATCCGGTCGATGACGACTCACAAGGCAACGGCCGGTGGTGCTGCGTCGCTTGGTCGTACTCATGGTGGAAAGACCCAGAAGGGATTCGAAGCGGATCGAACCGCGACTTCGATCGAACGGAATCACGAGCTTCGTGTCCATCAGAAGCCTAGGCCCGACTTTTCCGGTCTGGTGGTGGATTGCAGAAATTCATCGCGACCCGCCCGAGAAATCCGATCGGTCCGGATTCTCCGGGGGCCTCGGTGGTTTTTTCGGAGACTGGTCTTTCCGAGCCGGCCATCGGTTTTGTAGACTGATCTTTCCTTTGCTGGGCACGCACCCGTAGCTCAATTGGATAGAGCATCGGTCTACGGAACCGAAGGTTAGAGGTTCGAATCCTCTCGGGTGTACTGACAGGTTTTTCTGTCGGCTGGACGACCAGGATCGTCCGGCCCTCTTTGACTCCGGGCGATCGGCGAAAAGGTCTCGAGCCGGCGTCGTCAGTCGGAGGAGACTCGATTTCACGACCGATCGCTCGAACGAAGGCCGGCTGATTCGCCGGGCGAGACGCGCGATGGTCCAGATCAAGCTGCCCGACGGAACGGTCAAGGAATACCCGGCGGGCGTTCGCCCTCGAGAGATCGCCGAGGGGATCGGTCGGCGACTGGCCGACGCCGCGATCGCGGCCGTCGCCGATGGCACCATCGTCGACCTCGACCGGCCGCTCGAAGAGACCGACGGTAAGACCATCGAACTGAGACTGTTGACCTCGAAGGATCGCGAGGCGCTCGACGTTCTTCGCCATTCCACCGCGCACATCATGGCCCGGGCCATCCTTCGGCTGTTCCCCGGTGCCCGGCTTGCGTTCGGTCCAACCACCGCCACCGGCTATTACTACGACGTCGACCTGCCCACCCGGCCCCTCTCGGAAGATGACTTTCCCGCCATCGAAGCCGAGATGGCCAAGATTCTCAAGGACGCCGAGCCCTTCGAGCGGTTCAGCCTACCCGTCCCCGAGGCCCGCCAGTTCGTCGATGACCTCGATCAGCCGTTCAAGGTCGAACATATCGATGATGAGCTGCACAAGTACGGCGTCCTCAGCTTCTACCGCCAGGGAGAATTCGTCGACCTCTGTCGAGGGCCGCACATCCCTCACGCCGGCAAAGTGGGTGCGTATAAACTGCTCTCGATCGCCGGTGCTTACTGGAAAGCCCACACCGATCGCAAGATGCTTCAACGCGTCTACGGAACCGCCTTTTTTGACAAGAAGGATCTCGAAGCCCACCTCGCCCAGGTCGAGGAAGCCAAGAAGCGCGACCACCGTCGGATCGGCAAGGAACTGGGCCTGTTCACGATCTCGCCACTGGTTGGCTCGGGTCTGATCCTCTGGATGCCCAAGGGGGCGACGATCCGGGGGATTCTCGAAAATTTCCTCAAGGAAGAACTGATCAAGCGGGGTTATCAGCCGGTCTATACGCCGCACATCGGCAAGATCGACCTCTACAAAACCAGCGGACACTATCCTTATTATAAGGAATCGCAGTTCCCGCCAATTCGCCTGCTCAGCGACGCCGCGATGGCCCTCGTCGATGGTCTCGAAAAAGGGACGCTCGACGACGAAGCTCAAAAGAAGCTTCTCAAGGACGCCGGAATTCCCGACGGCGCGAGCCTGATCGATGGCTCGCCGTCATACTGGTCGCTCGACTCGGCCGGTCGGGTTGGTTTCGTCGAAGAACATGGCGTGAGCGAGGAATATCTCCTCAAGCCGATGAACTGCCCGCACCATATCCAGATCTTCGCCGCCCAGCCGCGCAGTTATCGCGACCTTCCGGTCCGCCTCGCCGAGTTCGGGACCGTCTACCGCTACGAGCAATCCGGCGAACTCTCGGGGTTGACCCGCGTCCGAGGCTTCACCCAGGACGACGCCCACCTGTTTTGCACGCCCGAGCAGGTCCGCAAGGAATTTCGCGACACGATGGAGCTGACCCAATTCGTGCTCAAGAGCCTGGGATTGACCGATTACCGGCTCCGACTGTCCAAAAGCGACCCCGACGATCCCAAGTATCAAGGAGCGGCGGGCGAGACCTGGCAGAAGGCCGAGGCCGACATCCGCGCCGTGCTCGACGAGATGGAACTGCCCTACGACGAGG
>JAJYCH010000844.1 GCA_021778575.1 Planctomycetota bacterium | reverse complement strand
GTCGTCGGGATGAAGTTCCAGGGTCGAGACCTCGGGATCGACGCCGGTTGTCGGGCCACCGACAAAGTTGGTCAAGACGTGGCGTTTGGCGTGGCGCGGCACCTCGTCGGGCCGAATCGCTCCGGCGTCGGCCAGGCCCTGAGCCATCGTGTGGTCATGGGTCAGTTGTTCAAGTCGCTTCTGGCGAAACAGATAGGCCCGCGAGTCGCCCACGTGAATGATGAACGCATCACGGCCGACGATGTAGGCCAGGGTCAGCGTCGTTCCCATTCCGGTCAGATGCCGATCCGACCGCCCCTCGCCGATGACGACCGAGTCGACCCGGCGGAAGTAATCGCGCATCCGGGTGATCAGTTCCCGGGCGGCTGCATCGTCGATCCGTGTCGCCCACATCGGCGACTTGAGAACCAGGTCGACGCCGGTCTTGATCGCGAGCAGGCTTGCTTTCTCGCCGGCCGCCATCCCGCCCATTCCATCGGCGACCACCATCCCGAACGCTTCTTCATTGATATGGTCGGGCAGCGAACCAGCCGGCATGTTGGTCGCGACCAGCTCGAAGGTCCGGCCCATCCGGGTGATCAGAAAATGATCTTCGTTCTGTGAGCGGACCTTGCCGGTATCCGATACGGCCGCGAATTCAAGCCGAACCTCGGGGCGTGATCCGGCCGCCTTCGCCCGGTCTTCCCGCGGAATCTGATACTCGACCGTGTCCGACGAATCCGGCGAATGCCCCATCAGAGACTCCCCGCGACGCCCCAACTCGCACGAAATGAAGCGCTCGCGACCGATCAATAACCCAGAAACGGCACCGGCAGCAAGAACGCGTGCTGTTCGTAGAGGCTCCAGGCCCCACCCCACGAAGTGTACTGCGCGAAGAACACGATCAGAACATAGAACCCGACAACTGGCAACATCGCTAGCCGACCAACTCCACGCCAGACCCAGTGGCGTCGCGACTCGCGGAGACCACCTCGTCCATAAGCCCAGCCGCAGACGACCCTCGCGGGAAAAAGGAACCCAACGAAGAGAAGTCCGGGAAGCCACGCGACCTCGCGCGGAATCAGCTCGATCTTGAGCAAGTAGAGCGGAACCGCCGCCAGAACCATGAGCACAAAAGCCAGCGAGAACGCCCAGGGGGCCCGGCGATACCGCTCGCGAACCGCCTTGACCTCGAACAGGGCACGGAACCGGTCCTCCTGAGCGAACCGGACCTGCAAGAACGGCAGCCCGATCACCACGATTCCCAACCCCAACACCCCGAGCAAACCCAGAGGCGGAACCCGACGCCCCAGCGCCAGCAATGTGATCGGAACCGCCAGCCAGATCAGAGTTCCCACGAACCCGAGCGAGCCGAGCCGGAAATAATAAGGCAAGCGAAGCGACTCGACGAACGAACAGGTCGCGTCGCGAGCTTCGACGTAGAGCCCGCCCCGTCCCAGCCGCTTGATCAACCAGAGCAGATTGCCCGGCGGCCAGAGAAAGTGAACCAGCCGCCCCCCTCGCGCACAACTGGCCACGATCTGGATCAGGCAAAGAACGACCGCGACCAGCAGACCCACGCGCCAGTTCCGGGCGACCCGTCCATCGGGGTCGATCAGTTCCGCCGAGGTCGCCAGCGACGAGACCAACCGCGCGGGAAGCAGCCAGAGCCAGCTACAGGCGACGATCGTGCCGACTCTCGAAGCCCGGCGAACGCCGATCAGTCCATCGCGAATCCGCCCACTCCGGGCCACCCGGCCCGATGCTTCGAGCAGGTAACCCAGACTCAGGAACTGCGCCAGCGGGAGCGCCGCCAGGACCGAGAGACCGACCAGAAGACTGGCCAGGCCGATCAACCAGTCGACCGCCGACAGGATCGCGCGAACAACCCGGAACGCGAACCGCACGGGGCGGAACCGGCGAGCGGGCGGAGGGTCGGCCAGAACCAGCGGTGAATCGATCGTCATGGTTTCTTGCATGCCTGATGATACCGAACTCACGCCCTCTCCGGTTTCAAGAAATCGCCGAGGTCCGCTGTCTTCGCACGATTTGAAACGTCGGGGCCACAAGCTGGGTATGATCGGTGACAGACCTGTCTCCGGAGCGAAGATCATGGGTAAACGCGACCTCCTGTTCGTGAGTCTGCTCCTGCTTGGAGCCGCCGCCCTGGCGTCGAACCTCACCCCGCCGCGAACAAAGGTCACGGCGAGTTCCAAAGTCCCCATGGTCGCGACTCCCGGAGTGGTCGAACGCGTCGACCAGTCGTTCCACCGGCGCTGGGCCGAAGCCGGGATGACCCCGGCGTCACGAGCGCCCGAACTGGCCCTGATCCGCCGGGTCTCGCTGGCCCTGACCGGAACGATCCCCTCGCTCGAAGAGATTCGCCGGATCGAGGCCGGCCCTCCCGGCGACCGGGTCGCTCGCTGGGTCGAGGAACTCCTCCGCGACCGCCGGTCGAGCGACTACCTGGCCGAGCGGCTCGCCCGGGCCTTCGTGGGGATCGAAGGGGGGCCGTTTCTGGTCTATCGGCGTCGCCGGTTCGTCTCCTGGCTCAGCGACGAACTGTACAAGAACCGGCCGTATGACCAGATTGTCCGCGACCTGATCGCCGGGCAGGGGGGCTGGACCGACCACCCCTCGACCAACTTCATCTC
>JAJYCH010000843.1 GCA_021778575.1 Planctomycetota bacterium | reverse complement strand
GTCAACTTATAACTCTCAGATTTAACGGCTAAGGGTGTATCACGTCGAACAGCCATTGAATGAATGGGAGGAAAGCGTGGCCAGAACGACGACCGAGAACCTGTCCGAGGACATTCAGAAAATGAAGCTGGTTATGGGCGAGATCCGGGCCGATCTTGCGATGATGAAGTCAGACTTTCGCTGGATGGCAGCCACGATCGAAGAAATGAGGGCCGATGTCCGCAGTTTTGCCCGATGGATGTTTGTTTTTTCTTTCATACTGAACGCATTTTTCGCCTTTGTCACGTTCTGTTTTCTGACAAATTTTCGATGGCTCACCACTCACTCTCACTTTTAAGAACCCCGATATCCTCGGTGTGGAAATCGCTCAAGAGACATCCTTGATTCTATTACATGGCACAACCCGGATTCGTGCCGAGCAGATCATGCGACATGGGCCGGACCCGTGCTTCCTTGAACCCGGCGGTCTGGAGTTGGACGAGGGGTTCTCCATGAATTTGGAAATTGGTCCTTTCCTATTCGGATCGGTCGAGGAGTACGCTCGCGGCAAGTCGCGAGAGTTCCCGGACGAAGGCGACCCGGTTATCTTGGTAGTAGATGTCCCTACCGAGATTGTCGAAAAAGCAATCGACGAATATCTCCCTCTCAGTCAAGGCCTCGTCCAATTCGACCATGGGTTAGGGTTGGAAGAATTACTGAAGGCTTGGCCGTCGCTAGCGAAAGAAATAAGGAACGTCCCATGAATAAATCACATCCGCTCCTGGATCACCTGGAAAGCATTCTGGTCAATCCGGACCGAGGGATCATTGGAATTGTCGACGAACTTGTGGAAACGTCCCGCGAGCACGACCTCCAAGTCCTGTGGCGGGCCGGGTGCTGTTCCGTGATTCTCGCTGGAGGCGAACATCCCGATCGGATCGAAGTTCCCATGAGAAAGTCCGTCGTGCGTGCTGTCATTGCCAGGATTGCCGCGCTCTGCAACGAACGTAACCCGGGTTCGGTCTCCCCTTATCGCGGGCAGGGAGAGATTACGATCGATGCCGACCCATTGAGGACGGTCCACGCTGATTTTGTAAACACTCAAGAAGCAGTGAGCCTGGAATTAGGCTGCGTCTCATCCGAAACCGTTTCACTCTTCGGCGTTTCTCAGATCAAGTCCCCTGATTGAACTGGATACGCCATCCCCGATTTCTGATAGAATCCAATTCCCGCTCTGAGATCGTCCGAGTGGAATTGTGTCAGTCGTTCGACAGGAGATGCCGGAGGTGGTCGATTTCGACCACCCGAAGGCGCGAGGCCGCCGAGGGCTCGGGACCGGCCTTGTTTCCCGTTTTGAAGTCTCCGATGGACTTGCCATGCCTCCGAGCCGTTTCTTTTTTCCTGGAGTGTTCGAGTGGTCCGCATTCGCATGAAGTCGTTCGGCCGCCGCCATCGCCCGTTCTTCCGGATCTGCGCCATGGACTCCCGCACGGGACGTGACGGGACCGCCATCGAGGAACTGGGCCACTACGACCCGATGGTCCGCAACAAGGAAGCCCGCACGGTTCTCGACGTGAGCCGGATTCGCTACTGGCTGTCCGTCGGTGCCCAGCCTTCGGAGAAGGTCGCGGCGCTCCTGAAGCGAGCCGGCGTCGTCAAGCCCGCCCCCGGCGAGCACTGGAAGGTCGCCGAGCCCGTCGCTGCCGCCGCTGAAGCTCCGGCTGCTCCCGCCACGCCCCCGGCCACGGCCTGATTCGTCCGACCGAGATTCGACCAATGGCCGAACCGCTGCTCCGAGTCGACGTCCTGACGCTGTTTCCCGCCCTGTTCGAAGGCTTTCTGGGCGAGAGCATCCTCAAGCGGGCGATCGAGAAGGGGCTGCTGGAGGTCAAGCTCTGGAACCTCCGCGACTGGTGTGAAGGAAAGCACAGGCAAGTCGACGACCGCCCTTTCGGGGGTGGACCCGGCATGGTCCTGATGGCCCCACCCGTCGTCGCGGCGGTCGAAGCGGTCCGAAGCTCGGTCGAGCCGATCGGTCGGTTGATCGCCCTGACCCCCTCAGGCGCGACATTGACCCAGGACAAGGTGCGGACCCTGGCGCGCGAGCCCCGGCTGGTCCTGCTCTGCGGACGTTACGAAGGGTTCGACGAGCGGATTCTCGAAGTCCTCGAACCCGAACTATTATCCATCGGTGATTATGTGCTGTCGGGAGGAGAGGTCGCCGCGATGGTCGTCATCGACGCCGTCATGCGGCTGATCCCCGGAGTCCTGGGCGACGCGGAAAGCGCCGAGGACGAGTCGTTCGGACCCGAAGGGGGACTGGAATATCCCCACTATACCCGGCCTCGCGAATACCGGGGGCGGGCGGTTCCCGAGATCCTTCTGGGAGGCGACCACGCGGCTATCGACCGCTGGAGACGTGCCCAGGCTCGAGCCCGAACGATCGACCGGAGAGGCGACCTGATCGCCTCGAAACCCTCGACAGAACCGAAATCATCGACTCATCCGACAATCGAACACGCGGAAAGACACGAACCCCCCGGAGAGCCGGGCGAGCCCGATCGGGCCGAAAGGATGGGCTGAAGCGATGCAGAATAAGTTCATGGAACTGGTCGAACAATCGAGCATGAAGGCCACCGTGCCGAAGTTCGAGA
>JAJYCH010000842.1 GCA_021778575.1 Planctomycetota bacterium | reverse complement strand
GCCATTCCGATCGCGAGAGCCCCCGGAACAGCGACGGCATCGCCAACGCCAGCATCCCCGTAGCGAGGGCGAACACTAACGTTCACGCACTTTGTTTCATCATCTTTGTAACCTTCGATTTCCGTTTCAGGCGGATCACACGTTCTCCGCGATCCATTCCACTAAGGAATAGACTTATTGGATCTTAAAACAGACCGCCTAACAAGTCGACTACAAAATATCCAAAAAAAAATTGGGAACGGGAAGTTTTCTAAAACGAAGGAACGAGACGCAAAATAACCTCCCGATTTCTGGCTCCGGGTGGCGTGCCCTCGGTACTCCGCGAGCATCGAAAGACGTCGCTTGAAGCCCATGCCCACGGAATACCGAGGGCATGACACCAGGGAATCTAATCCCGGCCTGTTTTTCAATCATATAAAATTATGAATTTTAAATAATGCGATGGGATTTCAGCAATCAGTCCCCGATCCTTGAGGATCAGGGGCAACACAGGTTGTCAAATCCGCCACCGCTGTCACCTCATCGATGATCTCAATTCGTTCAATGCTGGCTGAGAATGGCATGGAGCACCGCGAGGATGGCCCCGACCTGATCGAGATACCAAACTTTCAGTCGAGAACTACCTCCGAACCATCCAGTCGGAAAAATTGCCAGCACCACCGGCCGGCTTCTCACCGGTGGCGGGGGCGTCGGCGTTCGGGAGGGCCGAGCGGGTGACCGTGACCACTAAAAACTCGTAAAGATAGTCTCAAAAATGATCAAAACTCTTGTCAATATGTCAACAGGAGCGAAAGTTTATCAAGTATCTGAAACACGATTTCGTCTGGTGCCTGACAAACCAGGCTTGCCTTTCTCGCTCGCCAGTCGAGACTCTTGATCTGATCGGATAAGACGACGCCCGTCACTTGAAGGTCGGCCGGGAGAGGAATTTCAAAGGGATATCCCTTTTTTTGATTCGTAATCGGGCAAAACAAGGCAAGATCGGTTTTCCGATTGTAATTGGCGGGAGAGAGGATAATCGCGGGTCTTCGACCGGCTTGCTCATGTCCCGCCTGAGGATCGAATGATAGGTAAACAATATCTCCACGATCGGGCACAAAGCCGCCTGGAGCCATCTCTCAAACTCCTTCAAAATTTACCACGCCTCATTGCCCATCGGACTGCCAGTTTCGGTCTCCGGGTGACGCTGATCGACTTCGATTTGATCCAAAAGAGCCGCCAATCTCGTCTCCCAGGGAGACACAAGAGTGATGACCAATCGCTTGTCTTCCAGGGACAACTCCACTTCAGAACCGGGGCTTAACCCAAAGTGGCTAGCAACGGACTTCGGCAACCGAAGCGCCAGGCTATTTCCCCACTTTTGAACCTGAGAACGCATGGAGTCTCCAGATCGCAATCAAAAGAGAAACGGAGAAAAATTTCGTATCTACAATGAGTATACATTCACGGTGCATCTTGTCAAGCTCCACAAAAAAAGCCGACCGGCACTGAATCAGGCCGGTCGGCAACGAAAACTCGGGTTAGCCGGTCAGGATCAATACATATCGTCGTAGCCACCGCCACCACCGGCCGGCTTCTCACCGGCGGCGGGGGCGTCGGCGATCAGGGCGTCGGAGGTGAGCAGCAGGGTGCTCACACTCGCGGCGTTCTGGAGTGCCGAGCGGGTGACCTTGGTCGGGTCGATGATCCCGGTCTTGACCATGTCCACGTAGGCGTCGTTGAGAGCGTCGTAGCCGAAGTTCCCCTTGCCTTCGGAGACCTTCGAGACCACCACGCCGCCATCTTGACCAGCGTTCTCGGCGATCTGGTGGATCGGGGCCGAGCAGGCGCGGATGATGATCTGGTAGCCGGTCTTCTCGTCGGCCGACAGGCCTTCGGGCTTGACCAGCGTCGAAGCACGGAGCAGGGCGACGCCGCCACCGGGAAGGATGCCTTCTTCGAGCGCGGCGCGGGTGGCGTGGAGGGCGTCCTCGACCCGAGCCTTCTTTTCCTTCATCTCGCTCTCGGTCGCGGCACCGACGTTGATCTTGGCCACGCCGCCGGCGAGCTTGGCGAGCCGCTCTTCGAGCTTCTCGCGGTCGTAGTCGCTCTTGGTGTCGCCGATCTCGCGACGAATGGCTTCGATCCGCCCCTTGATGGCGTCCGACTTGCCCGACCCTTCGATGATCGTGGTGTTGTCCTTGTCGACCTGAACCTTCTTGGCATGGCCAAGGTCGGTCAGCGCGACGTTTTCGAGGTCGATCCCAAGGGCCTCGAAGATCGGCTTGCCGCCGGTCAGGACGGCGATATCTTCGAGCATCGCCTTGCGGCGATCACCGTAGCCGGGGGCCTTGACCGCCGCGCACCGGAAGGTGCCACGGAGCTTGTTGATGACCAGCGTGGCCAGGGCTTCGCCGTCGATGTCCTCGGCGATGATCAGCAGCGGCTTGCCGCTCTGGGCGACCTTTTCGAGGATCGGCACCATGTCCTTGACCGACGAGATCTTCTTCTCGTAGATCAGGATGTAGGGATCTTCGAGGACCGCTTCCATCGTGGCGGGGTTGGTCACGAAGTACGGGCTGAGGTAGCCGCGGTCGAACTGCATCCCTTCGACCCACTCGACCTCGGTCTTGAGCGCCTTGCCCTCTTCGACGGT
>JAJYCH010000056.1 GCA_021778575.1 Planctomycetota bacterium | reverse complement strand
GGGCGAACTGGCGGAAATCGGCCTGCCAGGCGTCGATTCGACTGGGAAGATTGCTCAGACGCTCCTCGACCTTGCGAGACGGTCCTTCGATCGCGACCGGCTTCGCGGTTCGCTTCTTCGGCGGCTTTAAACGGGCCCGAACCCAGGCGATCGAGCCCGGAACCGCCTTCCAGGCCGCCAGATGATGACCGACGTAGAGGATCGCGTCGTCCTCGTCCCCTGGAATGTAGAACGGAGGTTGCTCGGACGGAAGCGACTTCAGACCGAGCAGATAATTCGGGACATGTTTATTCGACTTCTTGGCGGCGGTCAGAAGCTTCCGAGACGCGGGAGAATCGCCGACTCGTCGAAAGCTCACAAGCGCCCTCGTGTAGTTCCAGGTGGCCGAGTTCTCGTCAAACCTGCCGAGCAGGACTTCGAGCTCGTCGAGCCGATCGAGAAACAACAACCAGGAGGCGAGGATATAACGCAGACCTTGATTGTCGAGCGGGTTGAGCCGGAGCATTTCTTCGAGGTGGTCGGCAGCCTCCGGGCGACGTCCGGACGCCCAGAGCGCCTCGGCGAGCGCAAGCCGGGCTCTCATGTACAGCCGGGTCTCGAAGATCCCCCAGAAATGGCCGACGTGATTCGCAAAAACCGCCGGTCCCAGTTCGCGAGCCGAGGCATCGACCGATTTTTCATAATAATCGAGGGCTTGCTTGCGGGTCTTGGCCATGTCGGCCAGTAGCAGATAAGCTTCGGCGCAATCGGGGCTCAACGCCACGGCTTGCTTGGCCAGCGCCACCCGACGTTTCGGGTCGAGCGACTCACCGGCCTGGATCGCCAGTTCTTTCGCACGAACGAGCGCTGGACTCGGATCGGGCGTGACAGCCAAGGCGGGCTTACCTCGTTTTGATTTTCCCGGCGACTTCGGCGTCTTCGGTTCCGGCTTGAGCGGCGAGGAATCCGAAGCAAGCTCGGGAGTTTCAGTCTCAGGCTCCGATCGCGTGCGAACGCGACGCTTCGGTCCATCCTCGGGCGCGGGATTCGAAGATTTCTTACGGGCCATGGCGCGACTCTCCAGGGATATCAATCCATTGTAACGCCCGGGGTGTCGTAATGCTTCGGAGCTCTCCGGATTCCTCGGTTCGTCCACTTCGAACGATCGGACCCGGCGGTGATGAGCAGTCTTCGCCGATGTTCGCGAGGCTTGCGAGGAACGACCACGAATCTGGCTACGGCCCGGCATCGACCCAGCCTGGATCAACAGGCTTCCAGATCCGCTTGGCGTAGCCGATGGCTTTGAGAACTTCGAGCAGTTCGCTACAGGTCGGGAACTGACGACCGCTTTCCCGCTTGTATTGAGCGACCGCCTGGACGAATTCGAACTCGTCTTCGGCACTCACCTGGATCGGCCGCTGACCACTGGCCGACCGAGCGATTCGCAGGGGATTTTCCTCGAGCAGCACCAAACGTCTCATGGCGATTCAACTCCGCTCCAAACCCGTCCGTCATCCCGAGATTCACTCCAGTAAAGGCCGGATCGAGGGAGTCATTGATGCGATCTCGCGAAAGCAACACATTGGATCGCGAGATGTCCATTTTCCACCACGTTCTGTCGTCTTACGTCAGCCGGCGCTCCCTCTCGGACAGGAAGGGCGCGGTCCGATCCAGGTGTCCAATCAGACTCCCCGGCGCATCATCGAGGCGAACCGCTGTAGAATGGGGTTCGGGAGTTGATCCGGATTGGTGAAATGATCGAAGGCGGGAGATTCATGGAGATTCTCGGTATCGGGACCGACATTATCGAATGTCCACGGATCGGCAAGATGGTCGAGAACCACGGCGAGCTCTTTCTGCGCCGGGTTTATACCGATCGCGAGATCCGCTATTGCCAGTCACGCAAGCATGCGATCGAGAATTTTGCCGGTCTCTGGGCCGCGAAGGAGGCGATCCTGAAAGCGATCGGGACCGGTTGGAGTCGCGGAGTTGCCTGGACCGATATCGAGGTCCGCCAGACGCAGAAGGACCGACCCCGAGTTCTCGTCTGCGGTCTGGCCAAGGAGGAGGCGATTCGCCGGGGAATCGGTAATATTCTGGTCTCGATCTCGCACTGTCGGACCTATGCCACGGCCTACGCGATGGCGGTTGCCGCATCGGGGACCGACTCCGCCGATCCAACCGACTGAGACTTCGCGACCGAATCTCAGAGCAGTTCGTTGCGAAAACCCTTGAGCCATTCAAGGAGTGGCTTGGGCTTCTTGTCGGACCGGAACAGTCCACCATGGGGATACTGGTGCGGGCTCGAATCGTCGAGTTGCTTCCAGGCGACCGACCGGACGAACGGTTTGGCGACAGCCAGTGCAATCCAGCGGGCCGCGATGGCGGCCTGATTCTCTTCCGACGGAGCGCTGGGCCACTGGTCGGGCTCGACATGAATATGCGGATCGGCGTTGGGATCGGCCGTCGACGCGCTCGGCATGACGATGGTGATGTACAACGGATAGTTTAACAGGGCATAGAGATCGAGCAGCCGTGAAAACTCGAGGAGGTCCCGCATGTGGCTTCCAGGCGAGGAGTATCCCGGCGCGATCTCCAGTGCAAGCCCCGCCATCCCCAGTTCGGCTCGGGCCAGGTAATCGGCCAGATGGAGCGGGCCAAGCTGAAACTGGCTCGACGCCATCCACTCGGCCCAGGGGCGGTCGAGACCGACAAGAAACTGCGCGGCGGGATCGGCCTGGCGCGCAACCTGGAGCAATTTCGCCGTCAGGCGAATCTGGTCTTCCTCGGTCATCCCGAGAATGTCCGATGACCCGGGTCGATTGATCAGGTGCCAGAGCGGAATCTTTCCACGGTAACGAGCCACTGTTTGCCGGACGACCTCGACCATCATTCCCTGGATCGCGTCAAAATCGCCGGCCCAGAGCCAGATCCAGTCGGGCAATGAACCGGGTCGGAGGTCAATCAGCGGACCGGCCTGGATCGCCAGTTTCTGGCGAGTCGCCCAGACAAGTTGAGCGTCGAGATCATCCCAGCGATGCTTCCCTTCCGTCGGTGCCAGGATTTTCCACGAACAGTTCAACTGGGCCGTGTTGAACGATTGGGCAGCCTTGGCCAGCCAGGGGGAAACTGAAGGATCGCTTTCCAGACCGATGGTGAGCTGCGTGGGCAACTTCCCCGCCGTGAGTCGGTTCTGAAGAACCTGGCTGACATACGTTTCGAGCAGGAGATCGATTGCCTGAGAGGCCAGAACCAAACATCGCTCGGCGAGCGGTATGGCCTTCGCCGGCTGATCGCGACCAAGCGCCGCTTGATAGAAATTGCGAAGGCTCTCGGCGATGGTCTGGTCCAGTTCGGCGGGAACCCGGAGCCCCATCTGTTTCCAGTCGGCAAGCTGGTTGCGCAGGTCATTGAGCTTTCCCCGGGCCAGCTCGATCACCAGCGAGTACGGCTCGGGACGTTCGCTCAAAGTGGCAGTACCGATGAAGGTCGAACCAAATCCTTTGATTGGCCAGGGGGCAAACAGCCGACCGCTCTCGGTCGTGGAACGCTGGCAGAGAAGTAAATCCTTACGAATCTCCACACTCAAACGGCTTGCCGTGCGATCCAGACCGGTCACGAACGACTTACGAAGCTGGGCGAGCCGGGCCTCGGGCTGGGGCAAAGGGATACGAAACTTCAGAACACCCATGAACTTCACCCCATTCACACAATATCGATGAGACAATTCACCCGATGCCTGACACCATCATTCCGGTCAAGGAAGGATATCGGGCAGACCGGTCCCGGGCAGAGCATCGGGGTTGATAAGGTTCGCCGGCCGATCGCCGTTGAGAGCGGCGATGATATTCTCGGCGGCGATTCGTGACATGTTCGACCGGGTCTGAAGCGTGGCGCTACCCAGGTGAGGCAGCAGGACAGCGTTCAAACAACCAGCCAATCCTTCGGCCATCGCCGGCTCGCGCTCATAAACATCAAGCCCCGCTCCGGCGATCCGGTGCGACTTCAAGGCCGAGACCAGCGCTGTCTCATCGACCACCGGTCCGCGAGCCGTGTTGATCAGATACGCCGACGGTTTCATCAGACCAAGCCGTCGAGCGTCGATCAGATGAGTCGTTTCGGGCGTGAGTGGGACGTGAAGGCTGATGAAATCAGACTCGGCCATCAGCTCGTCGAGCTCGAGCCAGCGGGCTCCCAGTGCTTCGAGCGTCGGACTCTGGCGACGTCCGGAATAAACCAGCGGCATCTCGAACCCGACCGATCGACGGGCGACCGCCTGAGCGATCCGGCCCGGCCCGACCAGCCCAAGCGTCCTACCGGTGACGTCTCCGCCGAGCAGGTAATTCGGACCCCAGCCAGGGAATTCCTGAGCCCGCATCACCCGGTCGCCATCGGCAACCCGGCGAGCCACGGCCAGGATCAACGCCCAGGCGAGATCGGCTGTCGCCTCGGTGAGAACGCCCGGAGTATTGGTGACCATAATCCCCAGCTTGGTGGCTTCAACAACATCAATATTGTTGAAGCCCACGGCCATGTTGGCGAAAATCCGGCAGCCGTTCGCCGCCTGGAGCACCCGGAGGTCGATCGGGTCGTGAAGCATACAGAGAACGGCGTCAAACCCCCGGACGTTCCGTTCGAGCTCGTCAACGGTCCATGGCCGATCCTCCTCGCTGATGACGAGTTGATCGGCCACCCCGGCAAGCATCGAAGGGGCCGGTTGGGGGATCGGTCGAGTGATCAACACGCGGCCCGGCAAATGTCTCGCCCTTCAAGGTGCAGTCATCCGAAAATCAGAACGCACAAAGCCATGTAATAGCATAGCCGCGCAGATATCGGCTTGCCAGTCAAGAGCCCAGCGATTGACCCACGATCACCATTTTGCCGTGCTTGTCATGATGAATGCACGGATTGGTTCGATTGAACGGAACGATGAAGGCGACCGTCGAGCCTCCGGCCAAAACCAGGGCACGGGGTTCAGGACGGTCTCTGGGAAAACCGCGCGATTCTGGTACGTTGGTGACTCTCTCCCTTGGGTCGTTCCTCACTCTACTTGTGGGTGGTCGCCATGCCCAGCGTCTTGATCGGGTCCGAGCCAATTCGGAGTCAACCGGGGACTTTTCGGACGCTCCTCGAATCGTCGGGGTTCACCGTGGTTGACCCACCGTTTCCGGGAATGCTGCGCGAGGCCGACTTGATCAAGTGGCTCCCGGGTTGCTCGGCCATCATCGCGGGCGGTGAGCAGATCACCGCCGCGATCATGGACCACGCACCCCAACTTCGGGTGATCGCGCGAACCGGCGTGGGTTACGACGCCGTTGACCTGGAGGCGGCGACAAGCCGGAAGATCGCCGTCACGATCACTCCCGGCGCGAATCACGAGAGCGTCGCCGAGCAGACTTTCGCCCTGCTTCTCTCGCTGACGAAGGACCTCCGCGCACACGATCGGTCGATCCGGGCGGGACAATGGATCAGGTCCCCCCTGCCCCGACCGTTGCGAGGAATGACGATCGGCCTTCTCGGTCTCGGCCGGATCGGTCGAGCCGTGGCGGTCCGGGCTCGGGGCTTCGGGATGAACGTGATCGCGACCGACCCGTTGACCGAGACGGACCCCGAGATCCCGCTCGTCGATTTTGAACAACTGCTGAGCGAGTCCGACGTCATCAGTCTCCACTTGCCTTTGACCGAGTCCACCCACGGGTTATTCAACCGCCAGACCTTCGCCCGGATGAAGCCGGGGGCTTTGTTGATCAACACCGCGAGAGGTGGTCTGATTGTCGAGACCGACCTGGCCGAGGCGTTGAATTCCGGTCAACTCGCGGGAGCGGGAATGGACGTCTTCGAGTCGGAGCCGCCTCGGTCCGATTCTCCGCTCTGGTCGATCCCGAACCTCGTTTTGACGCCGCACATGGCAGGGCTCGACACACTGGCGATGAGCGAGATGGCGCGGATGGCCGCGCAGTGCATCATCGACCTCTGGTCGAACCGCTGGCCCGAGGCGTCGGTCGTCAATCCCCGGGTGGCCCCGAACTGGCGCTGGTGACCGATTCTTCGTCCGGCGACCAGTCCTTGGCCGGCCCGAAGGTCCAGTTTCCATTCGCCTTCAGGACCATCACATTGTCGTGATAGTCGCGCAGGCCGGGGTCGTCGCTGACACTGATGTAAGTGATCGAGCTATGCGAGAGCATCTCGTAGACGTGGCGGCTCCGGGAGGTGCTCAAGGCATTGGTCGCCCGGTCGAGGAAGGCAAACTTCGGCTGAGCGATCAGGAGCCGGGCGATCCCGAGCAATTGTTGCTCGCCAACGGTCAGGATATTCCCCCAGTCGCGCTCGGTGTCGAGCCCACCGACCCGGTCGAGGATCGGCCCGAAGGCGAGTTGGGTCAATGTGGCGATCAACCGTTCGTCGGCCGCCGGCCCGAGATAATCGGCGTCGAAGAACTGATCGCGCAGGGTTCCCAGCGCGGTATAGGGGCGTTGCGGAACGAAAAGGATGTTTTCCGGACTGGGGCGAATGATCCGCCCTTCCCCCATCTCCCAGATCCCCACGGTTGCCCGACCGAGCGAGGTCTTGCCGATTCCGTCGGGACCGAGGATCAGGAGCCGACGGCCGAGCGGAACTTCCAGGTCGAGATGGTCGATCAGGACTTTTTCGCGCTTCGTGGCCGGTCCCGAGGCACCAGCTTGGTCACCTCGAAAGCCATCGGTGTCGACGACCGACTTATCCCCTTTGACCGACCGGAGCGTCAGGCCTTCGTAGGCAACGCGGGTCTCATCATAAATGATCTCGATCCGGGTGGCCTGAGTCGCCGGGGGTTCTTCGAGGGCTTCCCAGATCGCGCCGAGCCGGTTCACGACCGCGGCAAATGAAGAAATCTGGGCAAACTGGGTAACGATCAGCGAGAAAGCTCCCAGGATCGCCGTGAACGCGAGAGCCGCTTGAGTGACGACACCGAACTCCACCTGCCCTCGGATATAGCGCGGGGCGATGATCAGGATTGGGAGGATCTGAATCAGGTAGTTATAGCTGATCGTGAAGAAACCCAGGTTCCGGTTGACCCCGACGATCGACCGGAAGTTTTCGACGAGTTCGCGAAGTCGTTTGTTGAGCCGGATCTGCTGTTTCTTCTCGCCTCGAAGGATGGCGATCGAGTCGGCGTACTCGCGAACGTGAATCAGCTCGTAGCGGAAGTTGGCTTCTTTGCGGAGCTGGAGGTTGTTGAGTCCCACCAGTTTACGGCCGACGAGGATGGTCAGGAACGAGCCGATGGCCGCGTAGCCGACGGCCACGCCCAGGAGGTCGGGCGAGATCAGCCAGATCACCCGAGAGAACGCGATCGCGGTGATCGTGGCGTTCATGAACATCAGGAGGAACGAGAGGGTGGTTGTCGTGAAGGTCTTGACGTCCTCGGTCATTCGCTGGTCGGGATTATCGATGTCGCTACGGTTCATCAATCGGTGATACGACCGGTTGCTCAGGTATTTTTCGATCAGGTGCCGGGTCAACCAGCCTCGCCAGAGAATTCCCAGCCGTTCCTCGGAGAACTTGGCGAAAACGGCCACGGCCGTCGACGCGGCGAAGACCAGCAGGTACTTCAGCGCCATGATCCGGTACGCGACCGAGTTCCGTTCGGAGATCGCGGTCATGAAGTCGCGGTTGACGTAACCATTGACTACGTTGAGATAAACGACGCCGAGCACCAACGCCAGAAGTGCCACCAACCAGGCGATCGCGTGCCAGCGCATGTCCGAGACGAAGATCGGCCGGGTGATCCGGAAGATCCTGATCCAAGGCTTGAGGCTCGCGGGCTTCGTGCTGGGAGACGCGGCTGAGATCGAAGCCATGAAAAATCGACTCATTCGAGGATGGCCGTCGTTCCGGATCCACCGCGGGCCGGTCCGACCAACTTACAGCCAGCCCCCCTGGAAACCCGCCTGGCGGAGCCCGCGGACAATCCAGGGGGAGCGCTTCGTCACCGACCAGAGGAGACCGGTTCGATAGTTTTCGATCATCAAGACCAGCGGACCTTGATCTATTCCAAAATAATACGGAGAAACCCAGCCGCAATGACTCCCTTCGACCTCAAATGTCGGGTTGAAGCTTGTCTTGAAGCCGTAAGAATCCGTCATCCCCAGATCAAGCGAATTGAAATGCTGGATCGTCGGCAAGACGATCTCGGGCGCGAACGGGAGCGACGCGACGACCACCCACGGAGCAATCGTGCCGTCGTCGGGACCAAACGGGGCTCCGCGCGCCAGGTAATCGTAGAACCGCCGCTCGATGCCGTTAACCGACTTACTCAACCAGCCTGGACCGTCGCAAGCCGTGAAACCCCAACAAGTTTCGCCGTACATCGCGAATTCCAGCGGGTTGTGGATCGCATAGGCCCGCTGGACATACGTCGCCCGACGCGAGTTCTCGAAGTAATCGATTCCGCGCGTTCGCATGAACGGGTCACGGATCTCCTTGAGGTCGATGAACAGGTGCGAAAGCTGGTGGGTGAACAACGGGCCGGAATAGAGATACTCCCAATCATAAATCTGCTTCCACTGGAAGCTCGAGGTCCACGCCGCGTAGCTCGACGGATCAAGACCGTAAGTCGGCGACCCCAGCGCCAGCACATAGAGCAGGAGTGCCTCGTCATAACCTTCGTATCTGTAACGGATAAATCCCGTTTCGGGCCGCCAGCCATGAGTGAGCGCGGCGGCGCCGTTGGTGGCCCACTTCCAGTCGACCCGGCGATAAAGGAACTCGGCGGTCTCGCGAATCTGGACTTCGATCGGGTCGTCGCGATCAAAATAAGCCGCCACGGTCAGGGCACCGGCGATCAGGAAGGCGGTATCAACCGTCGAGATCTCGCAGTCCCAGACCCGTCGTCCGGTCTTCATGTCGAGAAAGTGGTAATAAAACCCTTTGTAGCCGGTCGCGTCGGGCTCGGGGCCTTGCGGACTTTCGCGAAAGAACCGAAGCTTCTTCAGGACGATCCGGGCGGCCTGTTCGCGCTCGAGGATCTCGCGTTCAACCACGACGGGAGCCGTTGCCAGCGAGAAACCGACCGCGGCGATGCTCGCCGGCGAACCCTTCAAGGTCTTGTCCGCCACGAGACCATTCTCGGGGTTCGATTCCCTCAGATAATAGATGAGAGAAACCCACTGGAGCGTGTCGAGATGAGCGTCGGTAATCGTGACGCAATACATCGTCTTGGACGACTCCCGGGGCTGGGGACGAAAAAGAAGAGAGGATCGGTCCACAGTTCGACTTTGCTTGTATCGATGAGGCTAACGTACCGACGACCATTTGGCCAGCCGAAGCAAGCCCGGGTCGAATAGACTAGGCTGGATTCGACTGATCCCGCAGCAACCTCTGTTGGCTCGACCGCCGGTTCCCGGTTACGCTGGAGTGACCGCGAGAGGGAGAGGCCCCGGCCGATCCGACCACGGAACCATACGATGATCGATCCAGAAGCCGCGCGGAGTCGGGTCCTCGTGATCGAGGACAGCAAGGCGGACCAGTCGGTTTATCGCCGAACGCTCCACGAATTCGACCTGGTCTTCGCCGACTCCGGCGAAAAGGGGCTCCAGCAGCTCACGGCCGAGCCGTTCGACCTGGTTGTCCTCGACTATCACCTTCCCTTGATGGATGGCGACGAGGTCCTGGCCCGGATTCGCCTGGCGATCGCTCCCGAATTACCCGTGGTGATCGTCACCGGAGGCGGTTCCGAGAACGTCGCCGTCGACCTCCTCAAACAAGGGGCTTCCGACTACCTGACCAAGGACGAGTTGCACACTCCCAGAGTGGCTGCCGCCGTCCGAGGCGCGCTCGAACGGCATCGGCTCGACCAGGCCCGCCAGAAGGCCGAGGATGAACTCCGTCGTCAGAAGGACGAACTCCAGACCACGCTCCGCCAGCTCCAGGAAGCCCAGGCGCATCTCGTTCAGAGCGAGAAGATGGCCAGTCTCGGCCAGCTTGTCGCCGGCGTGGCTCACGAGATCAATAACCCACTCTCTTACGTCACCAACAATCTGGCCGTCCTCGACCGCGACGTCCGCCAGATCGCCGAGTTGATGACCATTTACCGGACGCACTTTGGCGCCTCGGTCCCCGATTCGATCCAGGAATTCGAGGACCGGATCGACCTG
The DNA here is from genome assembly GCA_021778575.1 of Planctomycetota bacterium. Classification (GTDB taxonomy): domain Bacteria; phylum Planctomycetota; class Planctomycetia; order Isosphaerales; family Isosphaeraceae; genus Tundrisphaera. Next base: position 2,599 of record JAJYCH010000056.1, on the reverse strand, counting down.
AACTACACCCTCGCGAACCTCGATCGGCTGCTCCAGAGCACCAGGACCGGCCTCCAGCGCGTCGGCGAGATTGTTGCCGGGCTCCGCGACTTCTCCCGGCTCGACGAGGCAACCAGCAAGCGCGTTGACCCGAATGAAGCCGTCCGAGCGACCATCGAGATGGTCCGGTTCCAGATCCGCCAGAAGGGGATCGACCTGATCGTCGACACCGAACCCGCGCCGATGATCGACTGCAACCCCGGTCAGATCAACCAGGTCCTGCTCAACCTGCTGATGAACGCGATCCAGGCCGTTGATCCGGGGGCCAGGATCACCGTTCGGACCCGCTGGCTCGAATCATCCCGCCAGGTTCGGTACGAGGTCAGCGATAACGGCCCGGGAATTCCCGAGTCGATCAGGGGAAAGATCTTCGACCCGTTCTTCACGACCAAGCCGCTCGGAGTCGGCACCGGCCTGGGTCTCTGGATCTCGTACAACATCGTCGAGCAGCACGGCGGCACGATCAAGTTCGATTCCGAACCGGGACGCGGAACGCGGTTCGTCGTCACGCTTCCGGTCGATCCACCCGAAGCTCGGTCGACAAGTCCGGGGCCACCTTGATCGTCTGATAGATCACGCAATAGCGTTCGGTCAGCTTCAGGAGCGTGGCAAGCTGCTCCTCGGTCGCGTCGGTGTCGAGGTCGAAGTTCAAGCGGATCGCGCGGAAGCCGACCGGAACCTCCTTGCTGATGGCCAGAGTCCCTCGAAAGTCGAGATCTCCTTCGGCCCGGACGGTCCCGCTCCGAACGGTGATTTCCAGTGCCGTCGCCACCGCCTTCAAGGTCACCCCGGCACAGGCGACCAGCGCCTCCAGTAGCATGTCCCCCGAGCACAACGAGAGCCCGTCCCCTCCGGTCGCCTCGTGCAAGCCGGCTTCGGCGAGACCCCGAGCGGTCGAGACCTTGCAGGTCATCCCTTCACCATCAAGCGACCCGGAAGCCTTGAGGGTAAAAAGGCTCGAAGCCGGATTCTCGCGATACTTTGCCTTCAACGGAGCTTGCTGAGCACGAAGCGTCTCGGAATCCATGAAGTACCTCGGATCACCTACCGCGCGACGGACGCGGCTTGCACAGCCTCGATCAAGGTATCGAGGTCGGGGTTGAAATAGAATTCGTTCTCGACCTGAACCGTGGGCATCACCGGTTTGCCGTCGTTCAGGTTGGCGATATAGGTCTGGAACTCAGGGACCTCGTCGAGGTCCTTGAACTCGTAAGGGATACTTTGCGCATCGAGAAATTTCAGGACGCGACGGGTGTCCGGGCACGAGTTCGACCCATAGACCGAAACGTTAGCTTGACGCATGGTGAGTCGCTCCGCAAGTTGCTCGGATGGACTTCGCGAGACATCCCGCCATGTTCCACCGCGAGGCACAACTTCTCGCAGAGCAAGTCAGGTGCCCGAATTGTCTCGACCCGAAGAACCTCGAAAAAACCCTCCCCCGCGCGGTCTCGTCGACCGTCGCGGGGCGAAGGGAATTCGAATCGGCGACCGGGTTAGCTCCCCGTGACGGCCGTGATCTTCTCCATCGTCGCTTCACCGGGCTCCTTGGTTCCCTTGCACTTGGGATACTTGGCACAGCCCAGGAAGAAGCCGCGACGCCCTCGGCGGACGGTCATCGGCCCGCCGCAATCATCGCAAACCTCGACCGGCACGATCGTCTTGAGATCAGGACCCGAGGCGGCGGCCGGGGCGGTCGCGGCCTCGCCAAGCTGTTCCTTCAGGTCGTCGGGAATCGGCGCGGTGCTCCGGCACTTGGGGTAATTCAGGCAGCCGAGGAACGCTCCCCGACGACCTGACTTCACGCCCATCGGGCCGCCGCACTTCTCACACTTGACGTCGACCTTCACCGGCACGACCGGCTTGCCCGCGTCATCCACCGGCATCGTGTTCCGACACTTCGGATAGCCGATGCAGCCCAGGAACGCGCCCCGCGATCCTTGCCGCAAGGCCATGGGCTTGCCGCACTTATCGCAAACGTGCTCGGTCTCGACAACCGAAGGCACCGGCAGGTTCGTGACCGGGTCGAGGTTGAACGACTCCTTGCAGGTCGGGTAGCCCGAGCAGGACAGGAACGGCCCTCGCTTGCTTTCCCGCAACATCAACGGCTTGCCGCACTTGGGGCACTTGTGCTCGGTCTCGATCGCCGCCGGTCGGGCCGACCCGTCCATCGGGCGAGTCGCCTTGCACTCGGGGTAACGCGAGCAGCCGAGGAACTGCCCGGTCTTGCTGAACTTGATCGCCATCGGCGCGCCGCACTCGTTGCATTTCTCCTCGGAAAGGAGTTCAACCTTGGGCATGTTCGCGGTGGCAAGCTTCAGGTCTTCCTGGAACGGGTGGTAGAACTCATCGAGAACCTTGACCATGTCGACCTTGGCCGTGGCGATCTCGTCGAGTTCGTCCTCCATGTGCGCGGTGAACTTGAAGTCCATGATCTTCGGGAAATACTGGACCAGCACGTCGGTGACGAGCATCCCGAGATCGGTCGCGTAGAACCGCCGCTCTTTTTGCTCGACGTAGAGCCGATCCTGGATCGTCTGAATGATCGGCGCGTAGGTGCTCG
>JAJYCH010000841.1 GCA_021778575.1 Planctomycetota bacterium | reverse complement strand
ATGCTCGTTGCCGTCGACAAGAAACATAGCTTGCTTCTCAGCGGTTCGGGCGACGTGATTCAGCCGACCGATGGAATCCTCTGCGCGGGGTCGGGAGGAGGCTACGCTCTGGCCTCGGCGCGGGCGTTGATCGCTCATACAGAAATGTCGGCCGGCGAGATCGTCCGTCATTCCCTTCAGATCGCCGGCGGTATCGACATCTACACCAACGGTCATCTGACCGTCGAAGAACTTGCCAGTGAAAGCTGATTTTGCCGCGATCCGCTCGTTTTGAGCAATTTGGCGCAAGCGATCGAAAAATGGCCTAGTCTCGTCGTAGTGGTGGGTTGTCCGCCACCATGCTTCGACGACGAAGGGGGCTTCCATGGCCTTGCAAACCGATGCGATCGAAAGTCGGCTCGAAGGACTGAAGCAAGACGATCGACGGATGATGTTCGATAGCAAGCTTCGTGCTTTCCGGCTCGACAGCAAGGCTCCGGCCGTGACCGGAAGTCGCAACTCGAAGCCGGCCCGAGGACGAACCGATCCTCAGTACCCCGTTGAACAGGTGATCTCGTTGCTCGAAGAACTCTCGCGCCGGATCGACGGGCTGGAGCGTAAGGATCGGGCGTTAGGCGACGAGATCCGCAAGCGAGATCGACAGGACCGGCGACGCCGATCGATCCTGGCAACCTGCGGCGGTCTGGTCGGAACCGCTATCTTGACATGCTGGATGTTTGATCTGCTCTGAGCCGTCCGGAAGTCGGCCGTTCAGAAAGCAGTGACGAGAGAGGACGGGATGGTTAAGATAAATTCTCGGAAGCCGAATCACGCGGCGACTTGTCCCGTCCTCATCCAGGTGAATTGATGCCGGATCTGACGCCTCGCCAGATCGTCGCCGAGCTCGACCGCGACATTGTGGGGCAGGGAGAGGCGAAGCGAGCCGTGGCGATCGCGCTGCGAAATCGCTGGCGCCGGAAACAACTTCCTGACGAGCTTCGCGCCCAGGTCATGCCCAAGAACATCCTCCTGATCGGCCCGACCGGTGTGGGCAAGACCGAGATCGCGCGACGACTGGCGAAGCTGGTCGGGGCTCCGTTCGTGAAGGTCGAGGCCACCAAGTACACCGAAGTTGGCTATTACGGCCGCGATGTCGAGAGCCTGGTCCGCGACCTGGTCGAGGCATCGATCCTGCTGGTCAAGGCCCGGGAACGCGAGAAAGTGGCCACGACCGCGCAAGAACGGACCGAAGTCAAGCTCCTCGACCTGCTCTTGCCGACTTCGGTGACTGTCTCGCACCCCTGGGGCGAGACCGATACTGATGAAGCCGCCAAACGTCGGAAGCGGTCACGAGACAAGATGAGGACGCGGCTCCAGGCGGGCGAACTCGAATCGAGCGAGGTCGAGATCACCATCCCCGGTCGAGGCGGGCCGCCGGTCTCGATTCTGGGCGCGGCGAATATGGAACAGATGGAGATGGATCTCCAGGGGATGTTTGAAAAAATCCTCCCCAAAGCCCCGCAAACCCGAACGATGACCGTCGCCGAGGCCCGGCCGATCCTCCTGGCGCAGGAGTCCGAGGCGCTGCTCGATCCCGAGAAAATTCACGCCACAGCCGTCAGCCTGGCCGAGGAATCGGGAATTATCTTCCTCGACGAGATCGATAAGATCGCCGGCGGAGAGGACGGCGGCGGCGGCCGAGGGCCCGACGTCTCACGCCAGGGAGTCCAACGCGACCTCCTGCCGATCGTCGAAGGGACGACCGTCAGCACCAAGTACGGCCCGGTCAAGACCGACCACGTCCTGTTCGTCGCCGCCGGAGCGTTTCACAAGGCCAAGCCTTCCGACCTCATGCCCGAGTTGCAAGGTCGCTTTCCGATCCGGGTTGAGTTACAAGACCTGACCCGGGATGACTTTGCGCGAATCTTGCGCGAACCCCGCGCTTCGTTGATCGTTCAGTACCAGGCCCTCCTTGCCACGGAGGGGCTGATCGTCGAGTTTTTGCCCGATGCGATTGACGCCATGGCCGACCTCGCACATCAGGTGAACCGCACGACCCAGAACATCGGTGCCCGACGACTTCACACGATCCTCGAACGGGTCGTGGAGGAACTTTCATTCGAGGCTCCCGACCGCGTCGAGAAGCACGTCAAGATCGACGCGGGGTACGTCCAGGAGCGGCTTGGCGCGCTCGTCAAGGACGAAGATTTGAGCCGTTTTATTCTTTGATACGGATGTCATAGCGAGCCCAGCCATGTCCGATTCCGATTCGCTCCCGCTGCTCAATGTGTTCGAGGTCACCGATGACAAGGGAGTCCTCCGCCATCTCCTGGCCTTCATCGAACCGGTCATCGCCGGTTCCAACGGGATCGATCCCCGCTCGATCGTCGGCGAGATCAACCCGACCGACGACGGTGGTTACGACCCCAGGAGCCTGCAACTGAATCCCGAGTTTATCGAAGCGTTCACCGAGTACATGAACGAGGTTCAGGCCGCTTCACCGGCGATCCGGAACCAGGCCCAGACCCTACCGTCGGGCTGGGTTTATATCATCGACCCCCGCAACAACGATCCCGATGGAGTTGATCCGCCGACGTCCGACCTGGTCGGTGCGTTCGCGGTCGATGACATCGGTCAGGTCGTCCCTCGATCGTTCCAGTACAA
>JAJYCH010000840.1 GCA_021778575.1 Planctomycetota bacterium | reverse complement strand
AGCCCCTCCCGGCCTGAAGGCCGACCTTCGGGAGTATCAGAAGACCGGCTACTCGTGGCTGCGGTTCGTCGCCCGCCTTGGCCTGGGAGCTTGCCTGGCCGACGACATGGGGCTGGGAAAGACGGTCCAGGTGATCGCGCTTTTGCTCGACCTGAAGCGCGACCAACGGAAGAAGGCGAGCCTGCTGGTGGTCCCTGCCTCGTTGATCGCGAACTGGAAGTCGGAACTGGCGAAGTTCGCGCCCAGCCTCACATTCGCGGTCGTCCATCCGTCGGAAGTGAGCGCGGGAGCACGGGAAATTCGAGCCGACGACGCCGATTCGGTCGATCTGATCGTTACGACTTATGGGATGCTCGTCCGGTCGGACTGGATCAAGAACCACCGCTGGCGGCTGGCGATCCTGGACGAAGCCCAGGCGATCAAGAACTCGGGAACCAAGCAGACTCGCGCCGCGAAAGGCCTGACGGCGACCAGTCGGATCGCCATGACCGGCACGCCGGTGGAGAACCGGCTGTCGGATCTCTGGTCGTTGTTCGACTTCTTGAATCCCGGTCTGTTGGGCACGCCCAAGCAGTTTGGCGCGTTCGTCAAGCAGTTGGAAGACGCCCAGGAACCGTCGTTCGAGCCGCTCCGGAACCTGGTGAAACCGTATATCCTCCGGCGGTTGAAGACCGACAAACGGGTCATCTCCGACCTGCCCGACAAGACCGAGGTCAAAGCCTATTGCTCGTTGAGCAAGCACCAGGCAGCCCTCTATCAGAAGGCTGTCGATGAGCTTGAGGAACAGTTGGAATCGGCCGATGGAATCCAGCGTCGGGGGGTTGTCCTGGCCCAGTTGATGCGGCTCAAACAGATCTGCAATCATCCGGCGCAGGTGACCGGTACGAATGATTACCAGGCCGACCGGAGCGGCAAGTTTCAACGGCTGGCCGAGATCGCCGAGGAGATCGTGGCCCGGCAGGAAAAAGTTCTCGTCTTCACCCAGTTCCGCGAGATCAGTGGACCACTCGAAGAGTTCCTCGCCACGCTGTTCGGCCGACCGGGCCTGGTGCTCCACGGCGGGACCACCGTGAAGAAGCGGAAAGAGTTTGTTGATCAGTTCCAGAGCGAAGACGGCCCACCGTTCTTCGTCCTGTCGTTGAAGGCGGGCGGGACCGGCTTGAACCTGACCGCGGCGTCGCATGTGATCCACTTCGACCGCTGGTGGAACCCGGCCATCGAGAACCAGGCGACCGACCGGGCGTTCCGGATCGGTCAGAAGAAGAATGTTCTGGTACACAAGTTCATCTGTCGAGGAACGGTCGAAGAACGGATTGACGAGATGATCACCCGAAAAAGCCAGCTCGCCGGCCAGGCCATCGGTGGCGAAGATTCGGGCGAAGCCTTGCTGACGGAAATGGACGATGCTACGCTACTCAGGTTCGTGAGGCTCGATCTGCAACAGGCGACTGCCGGCTGAGGGGACTCAAACAAGGGCGAAGGGGGCTTCGGATGGGTCGAGACTATTACGGCGGATTCCCTCCGTATGTTTCCGTGGCGAAACGGCGAGCCCAGGCCGCGAAGGAAGTCGCTCGCCGGAAGAAAAATGGTGAGAAGATTTTCCCCGTCGTCGTGGACGGTCGGACCATCGCTTCGAGCTTCTGGGGCAAGTCCTGGTGCGCGAATCTTGAAGGGTACAGCGACTTCGAGAATCGGCTGCCTCGTGGCCGGTCCTACGTCCGGAACGGCTCGGTCGTTCATCTGACAGTGGCCAAAGGACGGATCGACGCGCTGGTGAGCGGATCGGAACTGTACACCGTGCAGATCGAGATCGCCGCGCTGCCGAAGCCGGACTGGGTCCGGCTCAAATCAGAACTGGCCGACAAGGTTGGAACTCTGATCGAACTACTTCAGGGGAAGCTGTCCAAAGCCGTGATGGAGATGGTGACCAGGCGCGAGACCGGGCTCTTTCCCAAGCCCAAAGAAATCAAGATGCGTTGCAGTTGCCCGGACTATGCGGGGATGTGCAAGCATGTGGCTGCGGTTATGTACGGTGTCGGCAATCGGCTCGACTCCGCGCCCGAGCTGCTGTTTCTCCTCCGGGGCGTCGATCACCGCGAGCTGATCGAACAGGCGGTTCCGGACGCTCCAATCCCTGGTCGAAAGGGCGGTCCTTCGATCGCGCTCGACGACCTGGGAGCTATCTTCGATATCGAGATCGGTGATGCCCCGCTGCCCGAACCGGCCATCAAGTCGCCCCGGAAGTCGTCCCCCCAACCCGCGCCGGTGAAGGCAAGCCGCGCGAAACCGACCGCCACCTCGAAGACGGAAGCCGCCGCCAGGACGACCAAGAAGAAGCCGATCGCCGATCCGGCCGTCAAGCCGACCAGGGCACCCAAGAAAGCAGCGTCCAAGCCTGTCGCCGCCAAGATCCCATTGAAAGCATCGGCGAAGGCAACCGCCTCGACCGCCAAAGCTTCCGCATCTTCGAAGAAGCCGAAGCCGGCCGTCGTCCGAAAGACCAAGGCGACTTCGGCTTCCAAGAAAGTCTCGTCTTGATGGCGTGATCGCTCGGGATTTCAGCCCCGCCCCACATAAGGCATCGTGGTCGCCATCACGGTCATGAACAGGATGTTGGCGTCGAGCGGGAGGCTGGCCATCAGAT
>JAJYCH010000839.1 GCA_021778575.1 Planctomycetota bacterium | reverse complement strand
CCCAGACGTAGCGGAGGACCCAGAGATCGGACGGGATCGCGGCCGAACGACGGCTCAACAACGCCGAGGCGGCCAGGAGCTTGAGCATTTTGACCGCCCGGCGATCCGAGATCGCGATCCCCAGGTCACGAACCTTGAAGATCACATCGGAGTAAAGCTCGGTGATCCGCGAGAGGTCGACGTCATAAACCTGGCGCGAAAGAGCCCGGAGGTCCGACGCCGAGACGCTCGCCTCGGGCGAGGCCGACCGCTCCAGCGCCCAGCCGGCCGACAGCAGCCGGGGCATCGCGTCGCGTTTGAGATGGTCGACATGACATCGGAGCAGGAACCGGTCGAACAGAGCCCCCAGCGCCTCGTCGTCGGCCAGGTGATTCGACGCGGAGAACAGCGAGAGCAACGGGAGCCGATGAACTTCGGCCCCTCGGCGATAGACTCGCTCGTTGAGAACCGTCAACAGGTTGTTCAGGATCGCGCTGTTGGCGTTGAAAAGCTCGTCAAGGAAGGCGAATTCGGCCTCGGGAAGCATGCCCGTCGTCACGGTGGCGACCGCCCCCTCGCGGAGTCGGGCCAGGTCGATCGGACCAAAGATCTCGTTCGGTTCGGAGAACCGGGTCAGGAGATACTCGAAGTAGCGCCCCTGGACGCTCGACGCGAACTGGCGAATCAAGGCAGACTTGGCGGTCCCCGGCGGGCCATATAGGAAGAGATGCTCGCCGGCGACGACCGCCAGAGCGATCAGGTCGACGACCTCGTCCCGGCCCACGAATTTCCGCTTGAGTTCGTCGATGACGTCGTGTCGGAGCTTCTGCACCGTCGCTTCAGACATGACGACTCTCCCCGACCAGCGGCGCGCCGAGCAATGGGGACGCCCCCTTGCCGAGCCCTTGAAAAACGAGTTCCACGTATTCCCGTCCTACCCCTTCAGGCATCCAGGCCGGCTTCTCGTCGAGCGCGAGCCGCTCGGCGTAGAGCATCCAGAGCCCCGGATGCGAGCCGAGGTCTCCGATCGCGGCCGGTCCTTCGACCAGGTCGGACAGGACCCCCGAAAGCGGCCAGGCCCGGAGCAGGTCGGCCAGAATCGTCGCCAGACGATCACCGGGCGCGATCGATCGGGCTCGGCGCTGGATTGGTGGCAAGAACCGGAAGACCAGATCGGCCGAAAGATGCTCGCTGGCCGAGCGGGGAGCCCGAGGCATCACCAGCGTCCGCTCCATGACCTCGACCGGTTCGGACCGATTGACCAGGAACCGGTTCGCCTGCCGGATAAACTCGGCGGCGGCCAGGGCCGTTTCCGGGTCGAACTCGATCAGATCGCCGGCGACGTCGAGCCGATGTCGTTCAAAATCGGTGGCGAGGATCGCCAGCGCCGTCGGCCGTTCCGCGTCCGAGGGAACGCGGCGCCCATCCAGCACGATGCGCCCTTCCTCGAACAATCGGTGAAGAAACTCTCCCAGGCTCGCCATGCCACTACCATAACGGGATTGGGTCGTGAGTCGCCAGTGATCATCACGACGCGAGGACCGGCGATTCGTTTTTCCGACACTCAGTCGGTATCATCAATTCGCGACTTCTCCCGGTCCGACTCTCCCGACCGATCCTCGGAGCAACCCAACCGATGCGCCACCCAGCGACTCGACGCGACTTTCTGGCCCTGTCCGCTTCCGCCGCCGTCACTGCCGGAGCCGGCTTGATCGAACCAGGGCCGGCGCAGGCGCTGCCCGGTCATTCGACGGCGCCGATCAATGTCGTGGTCTGGGACGAGCGCCAGCCGACCCAGAAGGAAGCCTACGATAACTTTCTGGGCAACCGGATCGCCGACCATCTGCGGTCGGTACCGGGAATCGCCGTCAAATCCGTCGGGCAGGACGACCCCGAGTTTGGTCTGACCCATGGTGTTTTCGATGACGCCCAGGTCCTGATCTGGTGGGGGCATGTCCGGCAGAAAGAAGTTCCGGCCGAGGTCGGCCAGCGCATCCTGGCCCGGATCAAGGCGGGAACACTTGGTCTGATCGCACTGCACTCGGCGCACTGGTCGACGCCGTTCATCGCGGCGATGGACGAACGAGCCCGGCGCGACGCGCTCAAGAAATGGACCGAGCCCGGCGAGAAAGTCGAGATCGAGGAAATTCCGCCGGCCAACCGGTTCGCCGCGCCGAAACGGGACGCGAAGATCACCCCCTGGTCGGTGGCCCGGAAGTATCCCGACGGCACGACCAAGGTCGAACTCCATCAACCGATCTGCGTCTTCCCGGCCTATGATCATGGTGGCAAACCCAGTTATAGCAAGGTCCTGGTCGAGCACCCGATCACTCGCGAGATCCCCCGGACGTTCGAACTGCCGCGAACCGAGATGTACGACGAACCGTTTCACGTCCCGGAACCCGACCAGGTCCTCATCGAGGAACGCTGGCAAGGGGGCGAGTGGTTCCGATCGGCGATGGTCTGGCAGATCGGCAAAGGGAAGGTCCTCTACTATCGACCCGGACACGAGACCTATCCGGTCTATAAGGAAGCGGTCCCCTTGCAGATCCTGACCAATGCCGCCTTCTGGATGGCCGGTCGATCGGAATAACAGCGAGTGTCGCGATTTCTCAACAGGTGGTGATCCGCTGGAGAACGAGCGGACAACTCTGTTGGAACCCTTCGATTAC
>JAJYCH010000055.1 GCA_021778575.1 Planctomycetota bacterium | reverse complement strand
GGGGAGCCGGCGAGTTCATCTACTCGCTGCCGATCGTGGTGACGGCGTCGCTGGTGGCCAGCCGGGTCGTCTCGATGACGTTCATTCCGCTTCTGGCTTTTTACATGCTCCGGGGGCAGAAGGGATTCGATGCCGGACTGTCCGGCGACGGCAAGGGGTCGCGATTCGCGCGGATCTACAACCGGTTCTCCGAACTTTGCATGGAGCACAAGTGGGCGTCGCTGGTGGCCTGCCTGGTGGTCCTGGGTTCGGCGATGAGCCTGGTTCCGATGATCGGCACCAACTTCTTTCCCAAGGATCTGCACAACGCCTTCACGGTCAACCTGTTCCTGCCCGAAGGGACTCCGATCCGCCAGACCAAGGCCGAAGCCATGCGGGCGATCGAGGCGATCGAGAAGCTGGCCGGTGAGGAGACCGTGGGCTACACCACGTTCGTGGGAGCGGGTGGTCCTCGGTTCTGGCTGTCGGTCGTCCCCGAGCAGCCGTCGACGAATTACGCCCAGATCATCGTCCAGACCAAGGATGCGTTCGCGACCGGTAAGCTGGCCGGGCGGCTGAAGCGGGAACTTCCGCCCGAGTTCACCGCGGCCCGCTTGACGGTCGAGCAGCTCGAATCCGGGCCGCCGATGGGTATCCCGATCCAGCTCCGGATTCAAGGCCCGGAACTGGCGACGCTCCGTCGGCTGGGCGACGAGGTCAAGAACCTGTTGCGGAAGATTCCCGGGACCGAGAACATCCACGACGACTGGGACCCCACGTCGCTTCAGATCCACCTGGAAGTCGATACCGATCGCGCCAACATGACCGGTGTGACCAATCAGGATGTGGCGCTGATGACCAACGCCGGGCTTTCGGGCTACACCGCCACGACCATCCGCGAGCGTGATCGCCAGGTCCCGGTCGTGCTCCGGCTCCGTCCCGACGAGCGAAGCCGGATGGAAGACATAAAGACTCTTCAGGTCTTTTCGAGGACCGGCACCCAGGTCCCGCTCGAACAGGTCGGGACATTCCGGACGGAGATGGTCGCCCCCAAGATCGCCCGGCGCGACAACGAGCGATGCCTGACCGTGAAGGCCGACACCGTGCCCGGCCTGCTCCCCAGCGCCGTGACCGATCAGCTCGAAAAACAACTGGCCGAAGTCTCCAAGAGCTGGCCGCCCGGCTATCGATTCGCGTTCGGCGGCGAGAAGGAGGAACAGGCCAAGGGCTTCGCCTTCATGTCGGTGGCGATGATCGTTTCGGTCCTGGGAATCTACCTCGCGCTGGTCCTGCAATTCAACAGTATCACGAAGCCGCTACTGGTCTTTGCCGCCGTGCCGTTCGGGATGATCGGCGGGATGATGGGGCTGTTGATCTTCAACGTTCCGCTCGGTTTCTTCGCCTTGCTTGGCCTCTCGTCGCTGGCCGGAGTGATCATCAGCCACGTGATCGTCTTGTTCGAGTACATCGAGGAAGCTCATGAGCGGGGCGAGACCCTGCACCGGGCGGTGATCGACGCGGCCCTGGTCCGGCTCCGACCGGTGCTGGTCACGGTCCTGGCGACGGTCGGCGGCCTGGTTCCGCTGGCTCTGAAGGGGGGGCCGCTCTGGGAGCCCCTGTGCTGCGTGCAGATTATTGGCCTGCTGGTGGCCACGCTGGTGACGAAGGTGGTCGTGCCGGTTCTGTATGTCCTGTTCGTCGAGGACTTCAAGCTCATCAAGTGGTCCGAGCCCGGCGAGCATCGCGCGGACGGCCCGCCCGCCGACTACCTGCCGGGGGGTTCGATGGCCGGCAATCATCCGACTCCGACGCACCGAGGCGACCGCCCCACGGTCCACGCGGGCCACGAGGCTGTCCATCCGAGTGGAGGGCAGACCTTCGCCACCGCCTGATGCTTTTCGTGACGGGGATCGGAACCCTCGATCCCCTTTTTTCGCGTCGCTTTCCACGACTGGACGACTTGTTTCAGGATTTTCACAAATGAGCAAACACTCGATGATAAGCCGGAGCCGCTCGACCGGGAGGCTCGCGCTGAGACGGCTTCAGGTGGTTCTCGCCGTCGCCTTTCTCGGGTTCGGAGTCGGGTTTCTGTTCCTGCCCGCGATGGCGGCCGACCTGGGCCGGGCCGGGTTGACTCCGATCAGCCGGCTCGTTCTGGGCTCGGCCCATCTTGCCGGTGGGCTTGCCCTGCTGATCCCGCGCTGGGCCAGGTTCACCACGTTTGTTCTGGTGTTGATCGTCAGCGGTTCCGCGGTTTACTTCCAGGTCGAAGGGCTGAACTTCACGGCGCTGGTTCCCACGCTTCTGGTCTTCGTTCTGCTGATACTCGGAGTTGGTTTGACGGTTCGCCGACGCGTTGATGCCTTGATCTGACACGACATGCTCACGCGTTATGCCGACCATCAAGACTCGCTCCGATCGGGAAACGCTTGACGCCGGGACAAGGATCGTCCAGGGACCAAGCACGATAGCCCCGAATGCCTCCGCCTCCAACCCAGGGAAGGGACCGTTGATGAGCCATTCTTGTCGAGTCAGCCTGGCGTTCGCGCTGATAGTCGGCGCTGTCGTCGCGGGAACGACGGCGCGGGGCGAAGACCTGCCGACCGCCTGGTCGATTGCCCTCGGCACCAATCGGGGTTTGCAGTCGCAACAGCTACAAACCCGGTCGAACGGACTGAACCTGGCCGCCGCGAAGACGGCCCGGCTACCAACCGTCCGGAGCTTCAACATTGATGCGTTGACGACGCCGAGCGTCAACCTCGCGGGGAGCGCCATGGCCGCCGGAGCGATGGCGAGCGCGACCACCGCAAACACTCCGGGCGCAAATCAGAAGAATATCCCGATCTCCAATACATCCCTGAACTATTCGATCTATACCGGTGGTCGGTTGAAGGCCAACGTCGACGCCGCCGCCGCGAACCTCAACGCGCAGCGGTTCCAGGAGTCGCAAACCGCGCTCGAATTGAAGTTGACCGTCGCCGAGGCGTACGTGAACGTGTTGCGGGCGATCCGGAGCCTGGAAGTCGCCCGGAGCGACGTGGCTCGACTTGACTCGTTCGCTCGCGACGTGAAGAACCGCGCGTCGGTCGGGACGGCGACGCGGAACGACGAACTCGCCGCCGAGGTTTCGCTCGCCAACGCCCGGCAGACCGAGATCCGCGCCCGGCGAACCCTGGCCACCGGCTGGGCCACCTACAACCGCTATCTCTGTCGCCCCCTGGCCGAGAGCGTCGACCTTGAAGACCTGACCGCCGACGCCGGCCCCAAGGAAAACAACCTCCTGGAATCGGGTCCGCTCGGCGACAAGCCGACGCCCGGCGCCGGCGAGGAGGAACTGGCCGGCTTGACCGCCCTGGCCTTCAAAATCCGCCCCGAACTGGCCCGGCTCTCCGAGCAGGCCCGATCGTTCGAGGCCCAGGCCCGGGCGACCCGCGCGGGAATCCGGCCCTCGGTCTCGATCATGACCGGATATACCTATCTTGGTGCCGATGTTCTCGAAAACAAGAGCTTCTTGACCTCGCTGGTGATGGTTGACTGGACCTTGACCGACTTCGGGACCACTCGCCGACGCTCGATGGCCCAGCAGAACCAGGCCTTCTCCACGCTCAAGCAACGTGATAACACGGCCGACGAGATCGCGCTGGAGGTCCGTTCACGCTGGCTTGAAGTCCAGGAGACCCGGCTCCGGATTCCGTTCGCGCGGGTGGCCGTCGACCAGGCTCGCGAAAACATCACCGTCGTCACCGATCGCTACCGTCAGGGCCTGTCCACTTACACCGAGGTTCTCGACGCCGAAAGTCGCCGGGTCCAGAGCTTCACCAACCTGTACGACGCCAATTACGACGCCGTACTGGCTGTCTTTCGGCTCCGGAGAGCCATCGGCGACCTTTGACGGCTTCGGGTCAATGATGAGGCACCGGCGGGTGAGTCTCCTCTGCTTGCGGGAAAATGCCGGTATGCGAATCGTGGTTCTCGCCGATGTTCAGCGTTGGCTGGAACTGCGACGTCGCGAACGTGACAGAGCGACGAGGCTTCGGAGACCCGCCGCCGGGCCAGGTTCCATTCGAGATTCTCGACCCCGTTCGCCCGGTCATGACAAACTTGACGATATCACGGGTCATGCCAGGAATCTGCCGCCCGGATTGGAAAATTTTGTGTCGTCGATCACCACGAGTCGCTATGTTGCCAGGATCAAGCTTACCGACGCGGAACGGGTGAACGATGGATACGATCGATCGGAGAGAACACATGCGGGCCGATCAAGCAAACCGTCGCGGTTTCCTCCGAGCGGTCGGGGGTTTCTGCGTGTCGGGTCTTCTCGGCCGGCGCACTCTGGCGGACGAGCCCAATCCACCGCCACCGATCCGCGCCGAGGAACGGGGTCGTCGCTGGCTCGCCGGTCTGTTCGATCCCGCCGTTGACCTCTTGCCCGAGTTCCCGGGGTCGAAAGTCTACTGGCTTTACCACGACAATTACCTGGCGGCGAAGGTCCTGGAACGGACCAACCCGGACCTGGCCGTGAAGATCCGCGCCGCGATCAAGGGGATGGGAGTCACCGCTTCGGGCAAGATCGAGATCCTCTTCGGCGAGGCGTCGAAACCACTACCGTTCCGCCACTACCGGTTGAACGAGGTCAGGCGGATCGGCGACAAGATCATCCGGACCGAAGTCGTGGGCGAGAAAATCCATGAGGACTGGGAGCGGTACTCGGACCTGCTCTTCCTGGCGGCGATCGCCGAGGCCGATCGCGATCGACCGAAGGCGATGGGCTATTTCGAGGCCGGGATGAAAACATGGGATGGCACCGGCCTCCGTGACCGGGTGAATGAAAAAGGCGGACTTTACGCCACTTTCAAGCTTGCCCTGGCCTTGATCGCCGGAGCCCGGCTCGACCGCCTGCCCGCCGACCGTCGAGCCCGGATGAGGGAGCGTTTGCTGGCCATGCAGCGCCCCGACGGCGGTTTCGTCACCGACTACGACGCTCAGGGAAAGCCGGTCGGCCAGGCCAACGTGGAAACCACCGCGCTGGCGATCCTGGCTCTCGATGGCAAGGTCGCCGGCCCTTGAGAGCGTTGATCCGTCCGCCAAATCAGGATTTCCCACGGGTGGATCTCCCGTGATATATTCAACTCTCCAGACCTGGTAGGCGGCTCCTCATCATGTCCCTCTTCCCCGAAATGGATCAGCCCGATCAGGCGGCCCGGCTGGCTCCGCGACTGAAGCGGTTGGCCGAAGCCGGGATCTACTTCGGCACCAGTTCCTGGAAGTATCCCGGCTGGCTCGGCTCGATCTATGACGAAGACCGGTACAGAACCCGCGGCAAGTTCTCACAAAAGAAGTTTGATGAGAGCTGCCTGCCCGAGTACGCCCAAACCTTCCCGACGGTCTGCGGCGACTTCGCTTTTTATCAGTTCCCGACCGAAGAATACTGGGCTCGGCTCTTTGCCCAGACCCCTCGCGATTTTCTCTTCGGCCTGAAGGTGCCCGAGGAGATCACCGTCGCCACCTGGCCGAAGCATGCCCGCTATGGAAATCGAGCCGGCGAGCCCAATAATCACTTTCTCGACGCCAACACCTTCAACCGGTTCTTCGCCGAACCGTTGCGGAAGCACCGGAAGCAGGTTGGCCCCTTGATCTTCGAGTTCGGCACCTTCAACAAATCAACCTTCCCCAGGCCCGACGACTTCCAGGCTCGACTTGAACCGTTTCTCGCGGCTCTGCCCGACGGATTCCGCTACGCCGTCGAACTACGCAACCCGGAATTCCTGAAGCCCGGCTACCTCGACCTCCTCAAGTCTCAAAACGTCGCGCACGTCTTCAACGCCTGGACGAGAATGCCCAGCCTGGACGAACAGGTGCAGATTCCCGAGGCCTTCACCGCCGATTTCAGCGTGGTCCGTGCCCTCTTGAGAAAAGGGCGAGCCTACGACGATGCGGTCAAGACCTTCGAGCCCTATCAAAAAATCGTCGAGCCGAACGACGAGACCAGGGCAGGGATGGTCGAGATCGTCAACGGGGCCAGGAAGCGAAAGATCCCCGCCTTCCTGTTCGTCAACAACCGGCTCGAAGGCAACGCGCCCGGGACGATCGAAGCGGTGACCGAGGATCTCGAAAATCGTCGTTGGTGAGTCGGTTCCACCTCAATGCACCATCACAACCGGCCCGCTCGACTTCGCCTTCGACGGCCGGACGACCAGCAGGGCCGCGGCCACGGCCAGAACCGCGAAGCCGGCCTCGACCAGGAACCCGGCTCGATAGCCTTGCACGCGCGCGGTATCTTCCAGCAGTTCCGCCGCCAGTCCTTGACGTTCGGCGTAGGCAACGACGTTAAGGATCACCGCCAGCCCCAGGGCCTGGCCGATCTGCTGGAAGGTCGAGAGCATTCCCGAGGCCAACCCTTGCTCCTCGTCGGGCATTCCCGAGGTCGCCGCGATCATGCTGGCGATGAAGCCGAACAGGATGCCGACCGGCGTGATCGCCAGACCCGGCAATAATTCGAGCCAGTACGACCCTCCCGGACGGATCGCCGCCAGGAGGAGCACCGAGGCCCCGAAGATCGCCGCTCCCCAGGCCATGATCGGCCGAGCGCCAAACCGGTTCACCACCCGGGGGACCACCCTCGCCGCGAAGAACGCCACCACCGCATGCGGCATGAACGCCAGGCCGGTGATCCAGGGGGTGTAATGCAAGTGCTTCTGCATGTGAAAGGTCAACAGCAGAATCATCGCCGGGATCGCCGCCGCGAGGAGGAATCCGACGACGTTCGCCCCCATCAGGTTACGGCGAGTGAAGACGTCAAGCGGGATCAGCGGATGCCGCACCCGGGCCTCGACCGCGAAGAACCCGGCCGCCAGGGCCAGCGCCAGGACCAGTAACCCGATGGTCTGCGGCGAACCCCAGCCCGCGCTCTCGGCGTCGGACAACGCATAGACCAGGCAGGCCGACGCCGCCGTGATCAGCGCCGCGCCCAGCAAATCGAAGCCAACGCGGGGCGGAAGGTCGCCGCCCGAAGGGAGCAAGACGGGTGCCAGGCCAATCACGACCAGGCCGATGGGGACGTTGATGAACATCACCCATTCCCAGCCGACCGTGTCGGTCAGAAGTCCGCCGAGCATCATCCCGACGGCGAATCCCACCGTGCTCATCGTGCCAAACCAACCCATCGCGCGGTTCCGCGCGGGGCCTTCGGCGAAAGTGGTGGTCAAGAGCGACAGGCTGGCCGGCGAGACGATCGCTCCGCCAATGCCTTGCAAGGCTCGGGCCGCCACCAGCATCCACGGGGCCGTCGCGAACCCGCCGAGCAGCGAGGCCGCCGAGAACAGGGCCAGGCCGCTCATGAAAACCCGTCGACGACCGAACAGGTCGGCCGCTCGACCGCCGAGCATCAGGAAACCACCGAAGGTCAGGGCATAGGCGCTGATGACCCACTGCAAGCTCGAATCGCTGAAGCCCAGGGCCGTCTTGATCGACGGCAGCGCGACGTTGACGATCGAGAAGTCGAGAACCAGCATTAACTGAGCCACGCAGAGCAAGGCGAGCGCGGCATTGGCCCGACCGGCGGCCTTGGGGTCGGCGGCAAGACCCGGCTCGGCGGGCATCGGTCCATCGATCACGGCTTCGTGCATCCGGCGGGCTCTCGAGGAGGCTGGATCGTCAAGGTAGGGAATTCACCTCGGCATTTTAGCGAGCGAGTCAACCAGGGGAATCGAGAAGGCTAGCGGTCCCTTGTATAATGGACCTGGCTGTCCGAGCTGAATTCGGGCGCACGGAATCGACCTACTTTGGAGACGTCCAGCGATGCTGACGCCCGAGCAGACCATCGCCGAGGAAGCCGCCCGAGCCGGTGGCGCGGTCGCCGCTCGCTACTTCCGCGAGGGAGTCACGATGCGGAGCAAAGACGTCGCCAACCTCGTCTCCGATGCCGATATCGAGGCTGAGCACGCCATTGCCGGAGTCATTCGCAAGGCGTTCCCGTCGCACGCCATCCTCGGCGAGGAAGCCCACGCCGGCGACGCGACCGCCGAGCACCTCTGGATCATCGACCCGATCGACGGAACCAACAACTTCGCCCACCAGATCCCCCACTTTGCCGTCTCCGTCGCCTATTATCACGCCGGAGTCGCCCAGTGCGGCGTGGTCCTCAACCCGATCCGCGACGAGTGGCATTCCGCCGCGAAAGGGCAGGGGGCCTGGCACGACGGCCGACAGGTCTTCGTCGAGGAAGCGACCAGGCTCGACGAGGTGATCGTGGGAGTTGGCTTCTACTACGATCGCGACGCGATGATGGACGCCACGCTCGAAGCCATCGGCGAACTCAAGCGCAAGCAGATCCACGGAATTCGCCGGTTCGGCACCGCCTCACTCGACCTCTGCATGGTCGGTCTGGGCCGCTACGGAGCCTACTTCGAATACCAGCTCTCCCCCTGGGACTTCGCCGCCGGCCGGCTCTTCGTCGAGGAAGCCGGAGGAAAAGTGACCGACGCCCGAGGCGGCGAGCTCCCCATCGGCAAATCGAGCATCCTGGCTTCCAATGGCAAACTTCACGACGCGATGCTCGAAGTGATCCGCCCCAGACATCCGGGGATTTAACAGACGCGACAATCTATTCTTCTGTGAACTTATTTTCACTCGAAGACCGAATCCAAGCAGCTTTAACGTCTTGGTTTCGCGCCCTTCTTGCCGCTCGGATACATCGGTCCTTTGGCCTCGTCGGTTTCGGTTCCAAGGTCGAAGTCGATGTTCGGATTGTCGCCAGGTTTCAGGGTCACGACTCGCTTCTTATATTGAAGCGTCCGATCATTATCGATGAACGATCCGGCGAAGCGAATGGCATTGGCGCCGGCGAAGGTGGTGACGGAATAGGTCCCGTCGGGGCTGATTTTCGCCGAGGCTCCGCCAACCTGTCGTTCGGAATTGCTGGCGTTGAAGGTGATTTCACCGGAAGTGACCGGCTTTCCCTGATAGCGAACGACGCCCGATGCCTTCGCTTCGACCTTGGAACCATCGGCCCCCGCGTTACCGCAGCCCGAGACCAAGGCGAGCAGTGAGCCAGCCAGAACGAGCACCGTGTTTCTGGCGAGAGGTTGAGTCATGAGCCACTCGGAGTTCGTGGAAGCGACCTGGTCAGGAATCAACGCGGTCGATCGAGGCTCCCGGGTTTGAGGAGCCGTCGACCGACCTCGGTGAACGGAATCAATAAGAGTCGGCCGAGATGATCTCGCCGTTTCCTCGGGTTCCGAGCGCCCACCAGGTGTTGATGTTGATGGTGCTCTTGATCGCCTTGACGGAGCCGTCGAGGAACAAGACGTTGACGACTCCAGAGTGTCGACTGCTAGCGACGTGCGACATCTCGACGCCCCCTCGGCAACCCCAGGTGTTGGGCGGCATCACGTGGGCGTATCGGGTGTTACAGACCCATCCCATCGACCAACTTTCCCCCGAGGCGTCGTCGTCGCCGTCCCACGCCTGGTCGTGGCCGTTCGAGTCGGGGGTCGGTGGCGCGGCCATGCAGGCGTTGTACCAGGCAGTCGGAGACTTTTCGCGACCATCGGCGAACTTGGGGATGAGCGAAATCGAGGCCGTTGGCTTCGTACTATCAAAAAGCAAGGGGCCTTGAAGGCCATTCCCGTTGGCTTTGACTCGCTCGCTGAACGACGCCGTGTTGCTCAAGCCATCCGTGATGGCAGCGAACCGAACCTGGGTTCCGTTCTGGGCGTTATCGGTTCCAGTGAAGATGAACGGGCCGGAAAACGACTCATTCGCGCCTTCGCTGGTGTTACCGTCCGAGTCGCCGCCGTAGAAAACATTCGGTGCCGACCCGGCATTGCCCATGTAGTTATTCGAGCCGTAAGGCTCGGACGTCCGGCTGAGGTCGGAAGGACAACTGAATGCGCTGATCTTGGCGTATTCCGCCGTCGTATTGGAGTAGATCCCAGCCAAGAGGTCGACGTGCGGACCGACGCCGAAGTTAATGCTGTTGTAGATCGGCCCTTGCTCGATGTAAGGGAGCAGGAGCGAATGGGTCGACCACTCATTGCCCCAGGGGCCATCACCCCACGGGATCGCGCCGTGAGTGCTCTCATAATTGGCGATGGCCAGGCCGATCTGCTTCAGGTTGTTGACGCACTGGGCGCGACGGGCCGCCTCGCGGGCAGCCTGCACGGCGGGCAAGAGCAAGGCGATGAGGACGGCGATGATGGCGATGACCACGAGCAATTCGATCAGCGTGAAACCGGATCGTCTTCGATGTGGGTTCATCGGAAAATTCCTCGAAAGGATGCCGTGAAAGGTCCAGGGCGCGGCCAACCGTAGGCTATGCCGAGGGGAGCCGTGGTCGAAATGACGACAGGACGGGACCGCGAACAGTCAGCTCAACGCCGAACGGCCGATTCAGAAACCAAGGAGAACGGAACCAGCGGAGTTAGCAACCGACATGGCAAGAACAGCCCCGCACGGCCAGTCGGATGACAACTCGGGGCGGGAGAAGCCCCGGAAGAGTGAATATCGCTCACAAAAAATCAGCCGACCGAGCCGATCTGTCATCGAAAAAACCGGAAATTTTCACGGCGAACCTGTGAATTGATCCGAAAATCGGCAATAACTTCCTAACCTCTCCCATCTATCCGTCAAACCGGGCTGGATGCGGAATTTGAATAAACTTCAGCCAGATTCTCGACCCCCACGGGGAAGATTGGCGGCCGGACCGATCCACGCTCCCATCCATGAAGGAATGACGTGGCCGCGCCACAGATTCGCCCCTGGCACGGACCCATTCCGCACCGGGTCTGAAGTTTGGCGTCAACCCAGGAGGTTCGTCCTGCAAGGGCGCCGGCCGGAACATCCTCGCACCGGCAGACGATCGTGTCGGCCTTGGCGAGGTGGCGAAGCTCGTCGCGAAGAGCGAACGACTCGTCGAGCGCCCGGGCGAACCGCCGGGCTTTATCGCGATAATTGAGCAAGAATCGGGCTTTGTCGGGACGCCCCGACGCCGCCGCATGACCGGCGATCTTGCCTTCGAACAGCGAGAGGTCAAGACCGCCGACGCCGGTCGCCTCCCCCGCGCAATAGACATTCTCAACTGTTGTTTGCTGCCACTCATCCACGATGGTCCCGCCCGGACCGATCGAGCAGCCGAGGATCGCCGGAAGTTCGAGATTAGGCACCAGACCGAAGCCGCAGGCGAGGTAATCGCAATCGACCGACCAGACTTTCTTGCCGTCGGTCAGCTTGACCGAGCGGAGGACCTCGCCACCAACCGCCTCGACCGGCCAAGCACCCGCCCGGTAGCGGACCGCGCCAATCTGCCAGCGGAGGTCGATCGCCTGGCTGATCTTCGACGGCTCGGTCCAGAGCCCCAGGCCAAACTTGACCAGCTTGCTCAGCGGAGCTTGCTCGAAGATCCCCCGGAGGATGGCCCCCTTCTTTTTCAGGTGAGCCGCGACCGCCAGCAAGAGCGGCCCCGAACCGGCGACGACAACCGACTTCCCGGCGATCGGCAGGCCCGACTTGGCCAGAGCTTGAAGCCCGCCCGCTCCCATCACGTTGGGCAAGGTCCAGCCCGGGAACGGCAAGAACAGCTCGCGAGCGCCGGTGGCGAGGATCAACGATTGATAGCTCAATTCGACCAATGATCCCGAGGCTTCGGCCAGAAGCGTTCCCGGCCGGACGAGGCCGACAATCCGGGTGCCGGGCAAGGCTTCGAACGTGGATTTCTGAAGTTCCTCGAAGACGACCCGGGCCTCGGCGCTGCTGGGCTTCTTCCGTTCGCCTCGCCAGATCTGACCGCCGAGATCAGGGTTGTCGTCGACCAGCCCGACTTTTCGTCCCTCGCCCGAGGCCGTGACCGTCGCCGCCATTCCCGCCGGCCCGCCGCCGATGACCAGGACATCGAATGATCGATTTTTGCTTACATCAAGGAACATCGGTGACGACCTCCATCCCGGCCTGACAGACGGTCTGGCAACTGGTGCGCTGGGGCAAGCCGTCGATGGTCAACCGGCATTCATAGCAGATCCCCATCCCGCAGAGCGGGCCGCGTGGCGTGCCCGTCACCGATCGGCGAAAACCGGGGCCTTGAAAAATCAGCACGGCCGCCGCGACCGAGGTCCCGGGAGCCACGCGAACAGCCTGGCCATCGATGGTCAGAGCAATGGAATCGTCGGGCATGGTCCAGTTCAACCACAAAGAATATTCGTCCGACCAAACTCATCAAAAAACAAAACAATAATCGGCCTTCAATGCCCTATATGAGCCCCTTCGAGGAACCTCGACGGCGAATAAGGCAAAGCGGGAATGGCCGATTCTCTGCCGGCCAGGAGGTCGGCGACCAGCTCGGCGGTTCCCATCGAGGTCGTGATGCCGAGCCCTTCGTGACCGGTGGCGAGGATCAACCTCGGCTCGTCGGGATGCGGGCCGATGATCGGCAACGAGTCGGGCGTGGCGGCTCGAAACCCGGTCCAGGCCCGAATGGCCGAGAGCCGGGCCAGACCCGGCATGTAGAGCAACGCCCGGTCGATCATCCGGCGGATCATGGCGGGCTCGACGCTCGGGTCGTCAACGTCGTACTGTCGGGACGAGCCGATCAGGAGCTGGCCGGTCGCCCGGGGCTGGACGTTGAACGCGACCGACGCGGCATCCGAGCCGTGGGCACTCTTGAGATAACCCAGCTCCAGCAGTTGATGGGTGACGAACCCCGGATGACGGTCGGTGATGACCAGGTGTCCTTTCCGGGGCCGGATGGCCAGGCCGGGGGTGAGCTTCGCCGCTCGGGCTCCACAGGCATTCACGACAAAGTC
>JAJYCH010000054.1 GCA_021778575.1 Planctomycetota bacterium | reverse complement strand
CGGTCTTTCCCTCGCACTCGGCATCCTGGTCGATGAGTCGACGGTGGAGATCGAGAATATCCATTCCAAGATCAACGGAAGCCCGTCCATCGCGCGTGCCGTCCGTCAAGGGAACCTCGACACTGCCGTCCCTCGGCTCCTGGCGATGCTCTGCGTCCTCGCCGTCTTCATTCCGTCCTTCTTCATGCAAGGGCCGGCGCGTTCCCTCTTCGTTCCGCTCTCGCTCGCGGTCGGCTTCGCGATGATTGCGTCGTATTTGCTTTCCAGTACATTCGTCCCGGTCCTCTCGACCTGGCTCCTTCGCCATCACTACCACGCCCAGGGACGCACGGCCTTCGATCGCTTCCACGATCTTTATGGTCGGGGGCTCAGGCCGGTCGTGCGTCTCAAGTGGCTGGTTGTTCCCGCCTACCTTGCCGGATCGCTTCTCGTCACGTTCGGAATCGGGAGCCAACTTGGTCTGGAGATTTTCCCAAGGGTCGATGCCGGGCGGTTCCAGCTTCGCCTGAAGGCCCCGACCGGCACCCGGATCGAGAAGACCGAGCGGATCAGCATCGCCGCCCTGGACGCGATCACGAAGGATGTCGGCAAGGACGCGGTGGAAATCTCGGTGGGCTATGTCGGGGTCATCCCGTCGAGCTACCCGATCAACGCGATTTACCAGTGGACCGGCGGCCCGGAAGAGGCGATTCTGAGAGTTGCGCTCCACGAAGACGCGGGCGTTGACGTCGAGGCTCTCAAGAGGCGGCTCCGCGAGAAGCTCGCGGCCGAGATGCCGGACGTGAAATTCTCGTTCGAGCCTGCGGATATCGTCAGCGACGTGATGAGCTTCGGCTCGCCGACACCGGTCGAAGTCGCCGTGAGCGGCCCGAACTTCGCGGACAGCCGCGCCCATGCCGAGAAGATCCGGGCCGAACTGGCGAAGATCCCCTCGCTCCGCGACCTCCAGTACGCCCAGTCGCTCGACTACCCGACGGTGAGCGTCGATATCGACCGCGAGCGGGCCGGGATCAGCGGAGTCACCGTCGAGGAGGTGTCCCGTTCGCTCGTCACCGCGACCTCATCGAGCCGCTTCGTCGTCCCCAACTACTGGCCCGACCCCAAGAGCGGCATCGGCTATCAGGTCCAGGTCGAGATCCCCGTCGCCGTCATGGACTCGGTGAAGCAGGTCGAGACCCTGCCTATTCAACGGCCCGGCGGTCCTTCCCTGCTCCTTCGGGATGTCGCCAAGATTCGTCGAGGGACGATGCCCGGCGAGTATGACCGCTACAACATGAAGCGCAGCCTGAGCCTGACCGCGAACATCGTCGGCGAAGACCTGGGACATGTGGCGGGCCAGGTCTCGAAGGCTATCGAAGCGGCCGGACCACCCCCGAAGGGAGTGATCGTCGATGTTCGGGGCCAGGTGGCCCCGATGCGGGACATGCTGACCGGGCTCTCGGTCGGGCTGGTGATGTCCGTCGTGGTCATTCTCTTGCTGCTCACCGCGAATTTCCAGTCGGTCCGGCTCGCCCTGGTGGCCGTCTCGACGGCCCCGGCGGTCGTCTCCGGCGTGGTCATGGCCCTCTGGCTCACCGGGACGACGATCAACATCCAGTCGTTCATGGGGTCGATCATGGGAATCGGTGTCGCGGTCGCCAACGCCATCCTGCTGGTGACCTTCGCCGAACGCCGACGCCTGGAAAGCCGTGACGATCCGAATGAGGCCGCCGTGCAGGGTGCCCAGGGACGACTGAGGGCGATCCTGATGACCAGTTGCGCCATGACCGCCGGGATGATCCCGATGGCCATCGGCTGGGGAGAAGGCGGAGAGCAGTCGGCACCGCTGGGCCGGGCCGTGATCGGCGGGCTGGTCGCCGCGACCATCGCCACCCTCCTGGTACTCCCCTCCATCTTCGCGCTGGTCCAGGGCTGGGCGGGGCGGCAGTCCTCCTCGATCGACCCGGACGACCCGGAGAGCAGCTACTTCGACCTGGGCCTTGAGGGTCTACCGTTGGCCTCGACGAACGGCGACGTTCCTCAGGTCGCCCCCGTCGGGACAATGATGAGCACCACCGCCCTCGAACGCCGCGACTCGGAGCATCGACCATGAGAACCCATCGTCGGGCCAAGGCGAACCTCGTCATCCTGGGCTCGCTAACTCTTCTTTACGCGGGCTGCGGCAAGCCGAGCGGCGAAGCGACCGCCCGCGCCGGGACGGTCGGGTCACCGACGGCGTTGCGAGTATCGACCGTGAAGCCCGAGCGGGCGACCGTCCGCCGGACAACCGAGGAGCCCGGACAGATCCAGGCGTTCGAGACGACGCCGATCTACGCGAAGCTCGCCGGCTACGTCGAACGGGTCGACGTGAACATCGGCGCCAGGGTGAAGAAAGGCCAGGTGCTCGCCGAGCTTCACGTTCCCGAGATCGAGGCGGATCTCAAACAGAAGCGGGCGATGATCGAGCAGGCCCAGGCGGAAAAGAAACAAGACGAAGCCATGGTCGAAGTCTCCCAGGCCGGAGTGACCAGCGCCGAGGCGAAGGTCGCGGAAAGCCGGGCCGGAATCCGACGGTCCGAGTCGGATACTTCGCGCTGGCGGTCGGAGTTCGCCCGGATCGAGCAGCTCTTCCGCGAGCGAGCCCAGACCGGGAGCCTCCTCGACGAGACCCGGAACAAGCTCAGCGCGGCCGAGGCGGCCCAGGAGGAAGTCGGGGCGCAAGTCAAGACCGCCGAGGCC
The DNA here is from genome assembly GCA_021778575.1 of Planctomycetota bacterium. Classification (GTDB taxonomy): domain Bacteria; phylum Planctomycetota; class Planctomycetia; order Isosphaerales; family Isosphaeraceae; genus Tundrisphaera. The sequence continues at coordinate 10,078 of JAJYCH010000054.1, read as the reverse complement.
GCGCTCGTCGAGGCCAAGGCCCGTCTCGACAAGGCGCGAGCCGACGTCCTGACGGCGATTTCTCACATCGAGGTCGCCCGCTTCGAGGCCGATCGCGCCGAAGCGATGGCCGGCTACACGAAGATCGTCGCCCCGTTCGACGGCATCGTCACCCGCCGGGGAATCGATACCGGGCACCTCACGACGCCCGGCGCGGCCGGGGAGTTGCTGTTTATCGTCGCCCGCTCGGACATCGTGACCATCACCGTCGGCGTCCCCGAGACCGATGCCCCCTTCGTCAACGCCGGGGACGAGGCAAGAGTCCGCCTCCAAGTGCTGGACGGCAAGACCTTCGCCGGGAAGGTCACCCGGACCGCCTGGGCGCTCGATGCAACGACCCGGACAATCCGCGTCGAGATCGACCTGCCCAACCCGGATGAATTCCTCCGGCCCGGACTCTACGCCTATGCGACCATCATCGCCGAGGAGCACAAGGCCGCCCTGACCGTCCCGGCGACGGCCGTCTTCAGGGACGGCGACAAGTCTTATTGCGTGACCGTCGCCGAGGGCCGGGCCAAACGTCGCGAGATCACTCTCGGGCTCGTCGATGGCAAGCGAATCGAGATCGTCACCGGCCTGGACGATGGGGAGAACGTCGTGGAAGCCAACGCCGCATCCCTGGTGGAGGGGCAGGTCGTCCAGGAGATCAAGGCGCAGGCAAGTACGGGGAAGCCGAAAAGTTAGCCTAACCCTTACAACGCCGACCGCGAATCGTTTCCAGTTCTCGATCGACTGCGCCCGCTGGGGCGGTCGGATCGAAGAAACAGTCATGCTCGGATGTTCCGGCGAGGGCTGTCACCGACCCTTCCGACCGGCGGGATCGCCAGGTTAAGACCACGGAGGGTCGCCCGATGGAGAAGTGGACGCGGAGTCGGACGGTCCGGCCAATGGTGTTGCTTGCAATCTTGCACCTCGGCCAGCTCGCCGCGGCCCAGTCGTCGTCCTCCCGCCCGGCTCCCGGACCGACCACCTCCAACCTGGCCAGGGTCACGCCTGATTCGCGACCGGTGGCGGCATCGCCGCTGCCGATGCCGCTGACGGATGCCACGCCGCCGATGGCGACAACCGTTGGATCGGGTTCCGGCAATCCGGAGGTCGTCCTCTTCCCCGGCCAGGTGATCCAGCCAATCGACCTGGCCAACACCCTGCGGATGGCGGGCGGTCGCGACCTGGACATCGCCACCGCCAGACAGCGGGTCGCCCGATCATTGGCCGACTTGCAGGAAGCACGAGGGCTCTGGCTCCCCAGTTTCTTCACCGGGCCGACGTTCACGACGCTCAGCGGGCCGGTCCAGGCGATCAATGGCCAGATCGAGACGGTCCATCGCGATTCGCTCTCGCTCGGCACGACGGCGAGCCTGGCCAACAGCTTTCCCGCCCCACCACCGGGCAGCGGTTATCCCGCGCTGAACAGCCTGACCGGTGTCATGCGTATTTCTGACTCGATCTACCAGATCCGAGCGGCGAAGCGTTTCATCGCCGCGAACGATGCCGGGGTCGGAGTCGCGGCCAACAACGCGATGCTCGCGGCCTCCGAAGCCTACTTCGACCTCCAGCAAGCGGCGGGAACGCTCGCCATTGCTCGCGAGGCCGCCGCCAACGCCGAGATGCTCGCATCGTTGACAGGGACGTTCGTGAGGTCCGGGTCCGGACTGGAGGCCGACCTTCGCCGGACCCTGACCGAAGCCCGAGGGCGTCAGCGGAGCATCCGTGCCGCCGCCGGACAGATGAAGATCGCCTCGTCCGACCTGATCCGACAGTTAGTTCTCGAACCCCAGGTCGTGCTTGCTCCGGTCGAGCCGGCCGAAGCTCTGATCAGGCTGGTCGAGGACGACGTTCCGCTCAATGACCTGATCTGCCAGGGTTGGCGAGGCCGTCCCGAACTGGCCCAGGCCCACCAGTTGGTCGAGGCGTCGATCCTCCAACTGAAGCAAGCGAAGCTGAGACCGTTCGTCCCCAGCCTCGCCGTCTCCTATTCCGGGGCCGCTTTCGGTGGGGGCCAGAATTCGTCGATCGCCAACATCGGCGGTCGGAACGACTTCGCCGCCAGCCTCTACTGGGATCTCCGAGGATTCGGCCTGATCGACGTTGCCGCGATCCGTCGTCGGACCGCCGACAAGAACACGGCCGACATCGACCTCAGGAGAGTCCAGGCACTTGTGGCGAACGAAGTGGTTGCGTCCTCCGAGGCGCGAGCCGCCGCGGCGGCCCAGATCGAGGACGCGCGAGATGCCGTCGTCGAGGCCCGCGAATCCCTCGAACTGAACCTGACGAACATTCGCCGTGGTGCCGGTTTGCCTGGAGCTACCCGGCCGATCGAAGTCCTCCAGCCGATCCAGGCGTTGGCCCAGGCCCGCCTGGAATACCTCAACGCCGTCCTGGCCTATAATCGAGCCCAGTTCCGGCTCTACCACGCGCTCGGGCGACCCGCTCTGGCAACTCTCACGCCCCGCTGAAGGGCCTAAACCACCGGGACGAACATTCCCAGGAGGACTGAATGACCGCCACACCGTCCGCCCCGACGGGTTGGCGATCCGGGAGAACAGGGTGATCGGTTCCACGTCCAGGACAGCGCTTCTTGGTGTTCATTGACCTGGCCGAGGGTGGTGGGCAGGTCACCCGATTGGAGATTGGCCCTGTCCATTTCGCCGGGCCAGTAACTCCGCGAGGTCCAGGTGCCGGGTCACCATGGCCAGTTCGCCATCGGGATTCCGGGGCCAGTCCTCGCGGGGTCGATCCCAGTAAAGCTCGACGCCGTTGCCGTCGGGGTCGCTGAGGTAGAGCGCCTCGCTGACCCCGTGATCGCTGGCCCCTTCCAGGCGAATGCCCGCCTCCATCACTCGATACAGGGCGTCGGCGAGGGCCGCTCGCGTCGGGTAGACGATCGCCAGGTGATAGAGGCCGGTCGTGCCCGGCGGCGGGGGCGAACTTCCCTGGCTCTCCCAGGTGTTCAGGCCGATGTGGTGGTGGTAGCCCCCGGCCGAGACAAACGCGGCCCCCTTGCCGTAACGCTGGGTCAACTCGAAGCCGAGCACGCCGCAATAGAAGCCCAGGGCGCGTTCGAGGTCAGCCACCTTCAGGTGGACGTGCCCGATCCCGACGCCAGGGTCGATCGATCGATTCATTTAGCTTTCCTCGCGTCGGTGTTCAGGATCGTCAATCGATCGGGCCGGTGCCAGATCGCCGGGGCACGCTCAGCGATTCGACCCGCCGGCAGGCGGGATCAACGCTGGATCGACCAGCAACGCCAGGATCGCCTGGGCGTAGACGCGGTGCCCGTAGTCGTTCGGATGGTTGACCCCGTTGCCCGTCAGGTCGAGGTGACGCTTCCGCTCCATCAACCTCAGCCAGATCGAAGTCATGTCGGCGAGGACGATTCCCGGCCCTTCAAGCGCGGCCAGCGCGTCGCGATAGGCCGGGAACATCTCGGGCGGGGTCGCCATCCACTCGGGATTGCCCGTCATCGGGGCGATCAGGATGACCTCAGCAGCCGGGTTCGCCTCGCGGATGCGCCGGAGCATCGCCTCGATGTTCGCCCGGAACGCCTTCGGGTCGCGCCCGCCGACGTCGTTCATACCGTAGGCGATGAGGACCAGATCGGGTTTCGTCGCCAGGAGCCGGTCGAGGTCGTTCACTCCCTGCCGAGACGACCAGCCGCCGACGGCCAGGTTATGCAAGGTTACCTTCGAGCCGTAGGTCGCCTCCAACTGCGCGGTGACCAGGCTCGGATAGGGCGGCTGGAACGGCGGCGTCTTCGTGAAGCCCGAAGAGTTGTACCCCTCGGAGATACTGTCGCCGCTGACCGCGATCGTTACCGGTTCCTTCTTCTTCAGCTTCTCGATGGTCCGGCCCAGTCGATCGCCCGCGAACGTCGGGCGATAGCCGTCCCACTTCGCATCCAAGGGGAGGTAGGTCACCTCGACCTGCTTGTCGTGGAAGAAGTGTGCGTTGTCGAAGATCAAGCTCGTCTCCGGTTGTCCCGCGCGCTGGCCGATGCTATTCGCCGAGCCCCTGGGAAGGAACAGTGCCGACTCCTTGAGGAACGGGATGCGTGACTCGGGAAGGAGGACGAGGCCCGCGCCGATGGCGGCCAGATGATAGTCTCGCCCGTCTTGATACGACTGAGAGCCATCGGTCGAGCGGATGTCAAGCACTCGCCCGAGTTCGTAGGCAAGCTTCGCCCCAGGCTTTCCCTTGGTCCCCTTCACGAACAGGACGCTCTCGTTGTAAACCGGCCCGCCATCCCAGGGACCATGAAGCAGGTGAAGGCCGGGAAGCCTCTCGGAGATCGATTCGTAGGGGGCTTCTTTCAGCAGCGCGGTCAGTTGATCCTTCCAGACGGCGGCCAGCGTATGGGTGCCATGACCCCTGGTCCGGTCGCTTCGAGGGACGACGAGCGCCTTGCCTCGCCGGACCCGGCGGATTTCCCGCTCCAGGACGCCCAGTTCGGGCGGATTGATCAGGTCGTCCTCGAAGTTGATCGCCACGAGCGGTGCCTTGATTTGCTCCAGTGCCTGGACCGGGTCGTAGTCCGACGAGCTTTCGAGCGCGTAGAGCACGTCGTTCGCGTCCGAAGTCTTGAAAATCCGGGCGACGTATTCATCGAGCACTCGGTCGGCCGCCTCGCGGGATGGTGCTTCCTTTTGACGCTCGATCGGGTTGTTCGACATCAGGAACAGCATCTCGGCCGCCGTCTTCAGGCTCGGGGGCTGTTCGCGATAGTCGCCGTTCGCCCAGGCCGGATCGTTGCGGATGGCGTCGATGATGACCCGCCGCCAGGCCCGGTTTCGTCCCGAGATCGGGCCGGGCAACGAGGCCAGCGGCATCAAGGCGTCCATGAAGTCGGGATACGTCTCGCCCCAGAGCCAGGTCTGCATCCCACCCATCGAGGTGCCGATGACCAGCCGGAGGTGATCGACCTTCAACCCCTCGGTCAGCAATCGATGCTGGGCCGCGATCATGTCGCGATAGCCGTAGCGCGGGAATCGGGCGTGGAGGCCGTCGCTGGGCTTGCTCGAACCGCCGTGGCCGATCCCGTCGGGGAGGATCAGGAAGTATCGGCTCGCATCGAAGGGCTGACCCTCGCCGAAGAGTTCCCCGGCGAACTCGGGCCGGATGAAGTTGGCGCCGCTGCCGGTCGTCCCGTGGAGGATCAGCACGGCGTTGACGACCTTCCCGTCGGTACCGCGTCGGGGCGAACCCAGCGTCCGGTAGTGCATCCGGAGTTCGGGTAACGTCTCTCCCGAGGCGAAGTGGAAGTCGCGGAGGACGTGATCCGACTGGGCGGAGTCGGTAGATCCGGCGGCAATCGAGAGAGAGGGGACGATCAACGATCCGATCAAGACGAATATCCGCATGACTTTTCCCATCCGATGTTCTGACCCGTCACCCAGCGGGACTCGTCGTCGGTTGACGATGATCGATGACGCCAGGCTCATGGCGACGTCCTTCCAGCCCCCCTTTGAGGACCCGGTCACCAGGGCGACTTTCCGTTCGTGGGCATTGTAACCCGTCACGTGTTGTCGAGCGACTCACCGTCGTCGCCTTGCCGATCACCATGCCGTTAACGTCGATTCCGCCCCGGAAAGTTGGGCCGAAACCGCTGCTGATCGTACCGGGGCGGAGACCCGAGAGCGGGTCGGCGAAGTGGCCGACCACCGTCTGCATCCTCGCCTTTCCGTCCTTCATGAGCGTCTCGCGGCATCGGCACACTGAACCTCACGGTGTTTCGGGGTATCCTATTCTCCAGCATCGAAGTTTCCGGAGAGCCGACGCCGTGAGCACTCTGCAACGCCTGACCGACCGCGGGATGATCCGGCCGCCGAGGTGGCTGCCGGGGAACGTCCAGTACGAGACCATCATGGGCTCGGTGGCCTACGGCGTCTCTTCCGATACCAGCGACGTCGACGTTTACGGCTGGGCGATCCCGATGAAGGAGGAGATCTTCCCCCACCTCCGGGGCGAAATCATCGGCTTCGGTCGACAGGCCAAGCGGTTCGAGCAATATCAGGAGCACCACGTCGAGGATCGGGACGCACTGGCCGGGCACGGGCGGACCTATGACCTGACGATCTTCGGGATCGTGAAGTTCTTCGCCCTGGCGATGGAGAACAACCCGAATATCATCGACAGCCTGTTCACTCCCACGACCTGCGTGCTGCACTGTACGAGGGTCGGCAATCTCGTCCGGGAGAATCGGCGACTGTTTCTGCATAAGGGGGCCTGGCCCAAGTTCAAGGGGTACGCCTACAGCCAACTGCACAAACTGGCGATCAAGCAACCCCAGGGAAGGCGAGCCGAGTTGGTGGCCGAGCACGGCTACGATACGAAGTTCGCCTATCATGTGGTCCGCCTGATCGGCGAGGTGGAGCAGATCTTGATGGAGGGGGACATCGACCTCCAGCGGAACAACGAGCCACTCAAGGCGATCCGCCGGGGCGAGTGGACCGAGGACCGGCTCCGGTCTTGGTTCGCCGACAAGGAGATGCACCTGGAACGGCTCTACGCCGAGAGCGTGTTGCGGCCCATCCCCGACGAGGATGCGATCAAGACCTTGCTCCTGCAATGTCTTGAGGAGCACTACGGGAGCCTGGAAGGATGCGTCGTCAACCCCGACCGGGCGGTGGTCGCCTTACGGAACGTTCAGGCCGAACTCGACCGTGTGAAGGATTTGCTATGAGCGAAGCACTGGCGACGGGCATCCGGGAGCGACTGGAATCGGAAGTGGTCCGCCATCCCTATCCCCTGATCTTCGCCACGATCAGCGGGGCGCACCTCTACGGGTTCCCCTCGCCCGACTCGGACTTCGACCTCCGGGGCTGCCACGTCTTGCCGGTCCAGGAGGTCGTCGGCCTCGATACGGGTCGGGAGACGATCGAGTTCTCGACGAAGGACGATCTGGAGATCGACCTCGTCACTCACGACGCCCATAAGTTCTTCGGCCTGATGCTGAAGAAGAACGGGTACGTACTGGAGCAGTTGTACTCGCCGCTGGTGGTCCAGACGACGCCGGAACACGAGGAGTTGAAGGCGATCGGCAAGGGCTGCGTCACTCGCCATCACAGTCACCATTATTTCGGATTCGCCGAGACCCAGTGGCGGCTGTTCGAGAAAGAGCACCCGAGGCGGGTCAAGCCGCTGCTCTACGTCTATCGAGTCCTCCTGACGGGCATTCACCTGATGAGGACCGGTGAGGTCGAGGCGAACCTCGTGCATCTGAACGAGGAAGCCCGGTTGTCGCACGTCGACGACCTCATCGCCCGGAAGCTGGAAGGCCCGGAGAAGTCCGTCCTCGATGATGACGACTTCGATTTCCACCGGCGAGAATACGAGCGTCTCCGGGCGGAACTCGAAGCCGCTCACCAATCGTGCTCGTTGCCCGAGGTGCCATCTGCCCGGCCGGAGTTGAACGACTTGCTGATCCGGCTCAGGGTCGGGCCGATCCTGGGACTGTCTGGTTCAAGGCCAGCCAATCCGTCGGGGGAAGATGCGGCTGCTGGCGGCAGGCTCGACGTTATCCCGGAAGTAGGAGAGTAAAAGTTGAAGCTGGCCCGAGCGTTTTGTCGGTTGGCTCCGTGGTGGCTATCTGCCCTCTGAATCGGAGAGATCATCCTGTTTCTGAAAAATAACTGTACGTTAGTTGACTTGTCGCCGATAAATCGTTCCAATCCCCGAATTGGGTTTCCGTTCTCGGGCCGATACTCCGGCCTTACCGAGGAAACGACGATGGCGACTGGCATTCGCAGAGCGGGCGATTTCTGCTGGATCAACATCCTCACACCAGACCCCGACCAGGCGATGGTCTTTTTCGGCAAAGTTCTCGGCTGGACCTATTTCGAGATGCCGGGCCTCGGCCACGGGATGCAGGTTAATGGATGCAACATCGGAGGCCTTTTCGACCTCAACGGGCCGGGTTGCCCTCCGGGACTCCCGGCCGGTATCGGGGTCATGGTCAAGGTTGACAATGTTGACGCGACTTGCGAGCGGGTCGCCGCTCTCGGCGGCTCCATCGGGCGGATTCTCGACCTTGGCGAGCCGGGCCGGATGGCGGTCTGTCGAGACCCCAACGGCGCCAAATTCGACATCTGGGAACCCAGGAAGATGCCGGGGACCGACGCCGATAGCACGCTTCACGGTTCGCCAAGCTGGTCGGAGACGCTGACCACGGACGTGATCAAGGCGAGCGAGTTTTACGTCAACCTGTTCGGCTGGACGGCGGACATCAAGCCCATGCCCGGCATGGATTACACCGTTTTCAGTCACGGCGGAATGGACATCGCCGGGCTGATGGCCATCCCCCATCCCGAGATCCCGCCACACTGGGGCACGTATTTCACGGTAGACAATACCGACGAGGCCGCTCGGTTGGCTGAGGAGAATGGAGCCACGATCTTCGTCCCACCGATGGATATCCCGGGGACCGGGCGATTTTGCGGGATCATCTCGCCTCAAGGTGTCAGGTTCTACACGATCCAGTATCTTCGTTGCTGAACCGAGTGAATCGCCCTGGCGAGGGATCTGACGACGCACCTGATGTTCGAAGGCACCGCTCAGACCTTGGAATAGTCCATGTGATCGAGGTCTTCGATCATTCCGGGCTTCTGCGTCGGATGCCAGCCGAGCCGCTCTTGCGTGAGCTTGCTCGACGCCGGCATGTCCATGGCGGCGAAGAACCCGAGCCAGCCGAAGTGACCAGCGGCCTCCTCGGGCGAGAGCGAGGCGACGGGAATCTTCAAACCCCGCCCGATGGCCTCCGCAATTGCCCTGGCCGTCACTCCCTCTTCGGCGACCGCGTGATACCTCGCCCGATTTGGCCCCTTCTCAAGCGCCAGCCGGTAAAGGGGAGCCGCGTCGAGCACGTGAATCGCCGGCCAGCGGTTGAGCCCATCGCCAACGTAGGCCGCGACGCCTTTCTCGCGAGCTACGGCGATCGCGAGGGTGACGAGCCCCTGCTTCTCCGTGTTATGCACTTGCGGCAATCGCACCACGGTCATGCGAACGCCACGGGCCGCAACTGCTTCCCCGGCGATCTCCGAAGCGGCTCGGGGGTTCGGGTGATTGGGATCGAAGTGGTCTTCTGTGGACGGCTGACCTGGCGCCGCCGTTCCCATCCCGGTTCCGGAGGTGACAACCAGCGGTCGGTCGGAGCCGGCGAGCGCATCACCCATCGTTTCGATGGCCCGCCTGTCCGCCTCGCAGACCTCCTGGAACCGAGAGAAGTCGTGAATGAAGCCGAGGTGGATCACCCCGTCCGAGGACGCCGCGCCGCGCCTCAAACTGTCCAGATCTTCAAGATCGCCTCGGTGGACCTCGGCCCCGGCGGCGGCGAGAGCCGCGGCGGCTCCATCCGAACGGGCGAGGCCGAGCACCTTGTGCCCCGCCTTGATCAGATCCTGAACCACCGCAGAACCGATGAAGCCAGTCGCGCCGGTCACGAAAACACGCATCGGTAAACCTCCCTGAATTCGACTCGAAACCGCACTTTCGGTCCCATGGATCACAGACTAGGCGATTGACCTGGTACGATCTATGCTCTAGAGTCCAATCTTTATTCGCAATCGTCCAGGAGTGCCAGATGGACCCGCTTTCAGGCGTACTCTCCCTTCTGAAACCACAGAACACGATGTGCGGAGGTTTCGAGGTTGGAGGTGACTGGTCAGTCCAGTTCCCCCAGCACGACGGCATCAAATGCTACGCGATCGTCTCCGGTCAATGCTGGCTTGCCGTGGAGAACGTTCCCGAAGCGGTGCATCTGAAGACCGGAGATTGTTTCCTGCTACCCTTGGGCAGGCCATTCCGCCTGACAAGTAACCTGGATTTGCCGCCCGTCGACTTCAGGTCGATGTATACACGTCCGCTCAAGGGTGGCTTCGCCGTCTGGAATGGGGGCGGAGATGTTTCGGGGGTGGGCGGCTACTTCGGACTGGAAGGCAACCACGCCGGTATCCTGCTGGGGATGCTGCCGCCCATCGTCCACATCAAGAATGAATCGGATAAGTTGGCTTTGCGCTGGTCCATCGAGCGAATGATGCTCGAGCTG
>JAJYCH010000838.1 GCA_021778575.1 Planctomycetota bacterium | reverse complement strand
TTCTGGCCATGAGCCCGGGCCAGGTCGATCCGATCGGGACGATCGTGCCGTCGGGCAATCCCGATCAGCGCGGCAATCACCTGGACGCGGTCGGCGAGATCGCCGGTAGCTCGGTCATTTCCAGACTCGTTCGGAAGCAGGTCGATCCCTTGTCGGATCATATCGTGATCCTGGTAAATCTCACCGATGCAAACGAGGCAGTATCCGACTCCGGAGCGGCCTTGTCCATGGCTATCGTCCCCCTGCCCTACGGCGGTCGCCAGGAGTTGGCGGATGGCTCCTCCCAGGACAATTTTTTGCTGAAGGTCACCGGTCAATTTTTGAAGTTGAGCCAGAAACAAAGCGATTCCGGCGACTCCGTCGGCCAGGCCCGGTGGGGCTGCTCGGTGAACGGGGATCGAGCGGCCGTTGATCTCGCCGGTCGTCCAGGTCATCCAGGTGCAGCGATCGCCGGACCAGAGCGCATCGCGACAGAGACGACGGCCGATCCGGTCGGCGGCTTCGAGGAACACTGACAACTCGGGCGAACGACTTGGTACGGGAAGTGACACAGCCGTCGAGGGCCAGGGGCTGCCGCCGGGCCAGCGATAGGCGTCGGTCAGTCTTGGGCTGAGATGGGGGCGGCTCGGGTCGAGGCCGGCTCGCTGGAACTGGGCGGCGATCGCCCGGAGCCTGGCTACCCGATCGAGCTGACGGGTGAAGTGAGCCTCGACCAGACCTCGGGCGACCAGGACGCAGCGGTTGTAGCCGAAACTCTCGGACAGGTTAGGATTGTCGGCGGCTCCCAGACCGGGCCTCAGCTCCTTGGTGAATAGCGGCGTCCCGGGGCGTAAGGTTCGATCGAGAATCGCGTCGGTCTCTTGCAAGAGCCGGAGAACGATCGTCGTGTATCGGGCGGCGACGAACAGGACCGCTGCATCGGCCCGATCAAATTGGGCTGCTTCTTCGCGGCACTTGAACAAGAACGGGACTTCATATCGGTTGAGCTTCGTGCTCAAAGCCGCGAGGATTTCGGGCATCCCATCGGCGGTCGCGTGGAAGTAGATCCGAGTGATCCGGCCATTGTCCTGCTCGCAACCCGGCGTCTCGCCGTAGGCGAAGTAAAAGCCGGGCTGAGCCTGGAACGACTCGCGGAGGGTGAGCAGGTCGACGAACTCGCCGGGTCTGGGCGGGCGATTGGGGTCGGCACCGAAGGCGTACTGACCGGGCTGGGCTGATCGGAACGTCTCCCCTTTGCGGATCTGGATCGAGCCGTCATTGCCTGACCAGTCGACCCGCCAGAACGGATTCCAGAGCGTCCGGCTCGTGTGGGCGGCCGATAGTTTCGCCAGGAATTCGGGGTCAGGCCGGCTGACTGGGGAACTCGGAACCAGCCCCGACGGTAGGGCGATCCGCGCGTAAACGCGCTCATAGATGATCGGCCAGAGGGCGTCGACCAGCCGCTCGGGTATCGGTCGGTCGCCGGGTCCTCCCACCTCGATGATCTGATCGGACCCGAAGCGCAGGCTGATCGAGGTCGGGAACGTCAGGGCGTCGCAGAGGGTGTCGAGGCGGTTCTGGTCCGGCTCGGGCCAGCGAGTTGAATTCTTCGGCGAAGCTGACCGGACGACAGTTTCCATGACGGCGCTGGTCCGAGGGGAGGTCGAAAGATCCGGGCTTCGTCGGCCGCCTGATCAGTTTATGGCAACGGCTGGTCGGTCGGAACCCAGAAGTCCGTCGGCCACTCCCGACGGATCGATCATGATCGACCGGGCCATGCGGGTCACCAGGCGAGTCGTGGGGGTGGCCTCGGGCTGGCTTCCGAGCAGTTCGACTGCGTAGAGGAGCAGCTTGGCACCCAGGTAATGGATGCAGCGAACTCGATAGGTAGCTTCTCGATCGGGCGACAATCTCAGCGTCCGCAGGTACGCCTTCCAGCAAGCGGTCAGGTTCGCGCGAGCGGGCTTCAGCACCTGGTCGTCTTCCTCGGGATCTTCATGACTGGCCCGGGTCAACTCGATTTCCATGCAGGTCAACAGGAGCCCGGCGACGTCCCAGGCGGGATCGCCGATGTCGGCCAGCTCCCAGTCGATGAACCGGGGCTCGGCCGATGGGCCATTGTGGGTAAGAATCATGATATTATCACGCTTCAGGTCGCCATGGATCAGGGTGGTGGGCTTCCAGGCGTTGCGGAGCCCTTCCAGGCCGTAGGTCAACTCGGGCGATTGGATGATCGTGGCCAGCAGGTCACGCTGGGCGGGGTTGAACTCGCGGGAGAGTGCTTCGACATCGCGGAGCGCATCGAGCAGCCAGGGACGCGTCGCGGGGAATCCGGCGCGATCGTCGGGCCGAGCGGCGAGCACTGGTTCGAGCCCGTGGAGTCGTCCCAGGCTTTGCCCCAGGGACGCCGCCAGCGATTCGGTCATCGGCCCAAGCCGGTCCTGTCGTTCGCGGAGATCCTCGCCGGGGTGGAACAGTTCGACCGTCAGGACTCGACGATCGGGGTCATGGTCGCGGAACCGAGGCATCAGGCGAAACAGAGCGGCATATTCCGGGCGCGATCGGGCCAGTCGATGACAGGCCAGCTCGCGAGACGGACCACCGGCGGGCGACTCGACCCGTTCGGGCAACTGTTTGAGAAACAGCCCCGGCGCATCCCCAAGCAAGACCTTGAAGTTG
>JAJYCH010000837.1 GCA_021778575.1 Planctomycetota bacterium | reverse complement strand
GTTGAATCGATCGATCTGACCCGAAGTGACGCGTCCGAAGTTCGAGGCGACCCAAATGACCACGATGAGCACCGAACACAACCTGCCGGCCGACCTCCGCGAGCTTCAGGTCGAGATCGAAGCCCATGCCCTGGCCTTCGGCCTGGACTTCTACGACACGATCTTCGAGGTTCTCGACTACGACGAACTGTCCGAGATCGCCGCGCTCGGCGGATTCCCCACCCGCTATCCGCACTGGCGGTTCGGCATGGAGTACGAACAGCTCTCGAAGGGGTATCGCTACGGGCTCCAGAAAATTTACGAGATGGTCATCAACAACGACCCCTGTTATGCCTATCTGCTCCGCTGCAACATGAAGGTCGATCAGAAGCTGGTCATGGCCCACGTTTATGGTCATAATGATTTCTTCAAGAATAATATCTGGTTCAGCCAGACCAACCGCAAGATGATGGACGAGACCGCCAACCACGGCAACCGGATTCGCTCGTACATGGAGCGGATCGGCGAGGAAACCGTCGAGGACTTCATCGACAGTTGCCTCTCGCTCGAAAACCTGATCGACATGCACTCGCCGTTCATCAAGCGACGCGACGACAACAGCCGCTACGACTTCCGCCCCGACGGCGAGGATGGCTCGGGACTGGTCCGGTTCCAGAGCAAAGGATACATGGATAGTTACGTCAATCCCCCCGAATTCCTCAAGGAGCAGACCAAGGCCAGGGAAGCCGAGCAGGCGAAAGCCAAACAATTTCCCGAGACACCCGAGCGCGATGTCTTATTATTCCTCCTGGAGCACGCGCCGCTGAACGCCTGGCAGCGTGACGTTCTCGATATCGTCCGCCAGGAAGCTTACTACTTCACGCCCCAGGGGCAGACCAAGATCATGAACGAGGGGTGGGCGTCGTACTGGCATTCGACCATCATGACCACCAAGACCCTCGAACCGTCCGAACTGGTCGACTACGCCGACCATCATTCGGGAACCATGGCCACGCAGCCCGGCCGGCTCAACCCGTACAAGCTGGGGATCGAACTGTTTCGCGACATCGAAGAACGCTGGAATAAAGGCCAGTTCGGCGCCGACTACGACAACTGCGACGATCACGAAGAAAAGCGCCGGTGGGACAAGGGGCTCGGTCTCGGCCGGGCCAAGATCTTCGAGGTCCGCAAGATCCACAACGACGTGACCTTCGTCGACACCTTCCTCACGCCCGAGTTTTGCAAACGCCATAACATGTTTGCCTTCAAACATAACGACCAGCACGAAACCTACGAGATCGAGAGCCGCGAGTTCAAGAAGATCAAGGATCGACTGCTGTTCGGCCTGACCAACTTCGGCCAGCCGATCATCCGGGTGAAGGACGGCAACCACCGGAACCGGGGGGAGCTGTACCTCCAGCACGAGCATTTCGGAGTCGACCTGAAGGTCGACCACGCGCAGGATACGTTGCGTCATCTTCACCGCCTCTGGTCCCGGCCAGTTCACATCGAGACCAGCATCGACGGGCGGACTACCCTCTTATCATTCGACGGGACCGATCACACGATCCGCCCGTTAGGAGGTTCTTCCAATGACCCTGAGCCAAAAGATCGCCGACGCGGTTGAAAACCACCCCAACGGCTCCGCCTCGCCCGGCCTCGTCTCGGCGGAAGCCGACGGGGCACGGATGCAACTCTCTCTGACCGCCTGCGGTCACGTCGGATTCGCCTTTGGCTCGCTCGGATTCTCGCGAGTCGAGCCCCTCAACCTCTCGACCGAAGCGCTTCGAGCCTGGGGCAACCGGGTTGCGTCCCGAGTGACCTACTTGATGGAGCCGCTGGTCGTCCTCGAAGTCGACGCCGAGGCCGGCGTGGCCGACCTCAAGAGCCAGGCTCCCACACCTCGAGGCGAACTCCGATCGTACTACGAGGTCACGCTGTTTCGCCACGGGGGACTCAGCCTCATGCGAATCGGCTTCGACGAGACGACCCGTCGTCGCAAGCCGGTCGAATGCCAGATGACCGTCGAAGTCCTCGAACGCTTGACCGACGATATCGTTGCGAGCCTGGTTTGAAATTCCGGTGACCATCGATAAGGTAGCTTCTTCACAGGCTACCTTGTCGATTTTTTTGGATCAGCCGTTGGAAAATCCTTGATTCATCGGACAAAATCGAATCATTGGCAAACGGCTGGAGAGTCAAGATCATGCCCGGACTACCGACCGAAGTCCTCAACGAAGACATCAAAGAACTCCGATAAGATTTCCGTGAAATGCGGAATGCTCTGGATTCCTTGAAGAATGATCAGAACCGAATTGCGATTGGCCTGGCCGAAGTCAGGACGGAGTTTCATTTCGCCAAGTGGCTCTTGGGAATCTTCCTGCTCGCCACGATCTCAGGGATTGGTAGCGGGATCTGGTGGGCAACGACAATCACGGCCAATATGCGGGCGTTGGAAGCCAACGTATCCGAGAAAGCCAAGTCCGCCGACGTCAGGTTCGACAAGATCGAAGCCGCCCTTTCCAAGATCCTCGAACAAGGCAAGGCTGGGTCCAAGCCCTCGGCCAATTGATTCTGAACCCGTGAACAAGATTCCTCAAATCGCTGTGGTCCCTTGATGAAGCTCGGACTCAACCTCCTACCGCCGGTGATCTTTATCGCTGCGGCCTTGCTCGAAGTCG
>JAJYCH010000836.1 GCA_021778575.1 Planctomycetota bacterium | reverse complement strand
AGCCACTCTCTGGAGTGCGAGAGCTTGCTCTCGCTCTGGCGACCGGAGCTTGCTCCGAGCCGAATGACCTGGCCAACGGTTTCCCACGAAGACCGTGGAGCAAGCTCTCGCACTCCAGAGAACCAATCGCTCCGAGTTCCCCAGCAGAAAAGACGAATCCACCGGACGACGCCTCGATTACTTGCCGATGCAAAATCGCCGGAAGATCCGGTCCAGGAGATCATCGGTGACGACGGCACCGACGACCCGGCCGAGGTCGTCGAGGGCCTGACGGAGGTCGATCGCGACGAGTTCGTCGCCCAGGCCGAGACGGAGGGTCTCGGCGGCTCGGGCCAGTGCGGTTCCGGCGCGGAGCAGGCTCTCGCCGCAGCGGGCGGCGGTTCCTCCAGGGAGGTCGGATTCGCTCGATCGGGCTCGGAGCGTCGCGGCGATCGCCTGGCGAAGTTCGTCCAGACCTTCGCCGGTTGACGCGCTCGTGAGTTGATCGCCCACGCGGACGGCTGGTCGCAAGAGGTCGATCTTGGTCCAGACTCGCAAGGTCGGCCGGACGTGATCGGTGGATAATTCCTGATCGATCGACCCGGCGGATCGACAGTCGAGCAAGAGGTCGGCCCGTTCCGCCTGGCGGCCTCGGGCGGCCTGGGCTTCGGTCTCGATCGCGGTTCGACCGGCTTCGAGCCCCGCCGTATCGACCAGGTCGAACTCCAGGCCGTCGGCCAGGGCTCGGGCTTCGAGGTAGTCGCGGGTGGTTCCGGCGACGGGCGAGACGATCGCTCGATCGAGACCGAGCAAGGCGTTGAACAGCCGGCTCTTGCCCGCGTTGGGCGGACCGACCAGGACGACTCGCGGACGGTTCTCGGATCGCTCGCGACCCTGGAGCCGGCCGGCCAGGCGGTTCATTTCGGTCGAGGCTTCGTCGAGCGAACTGGCGAGGGCCTCGGCCTGAAGAAGGTCGACGTCGGGCTCCTCGGCGAAGTCGAGATTCGCTTCGAGGTGGGCGAGGACGTCGGCCAGTCGGTCGCGCAGTCCCGTGATCGGCGAGGCCAGGCCACCGGCGAGTTGTTCGAGCGCCGCGTCGAGCTGTGCGGGGGTCTGAGCATCGATCACGCCGAGAACGGCCTCGGACTGCGTGAGGTCGATCCGCCCCGACAGGAACGCCCGCAAGGTGAACTCGCCGGGCTCCGCAAGCCTCGCCCCTCGGGCCAGCAAGCTCGACAGGATCGTCCGTAACAACGGCGGCGAGCCCGACGCATGAATCTCCGCCAGCGGTTGCCCGGTATAGGTCCGGGGTCCCGGCCAGAGCGACACCGCGACTGCGAGCGGCTGGCGAACCCCGGCGACCCGGAGCCGGCCCTCTCGTCGCTCGGGCCTGGTCGGTACGGTGGTTGATCCTTCGAACGATTCCAGAACGACCGAAAACGCCAAAGGACCCGTGACCCGGACCATCCCCCGGAGCCCTGGTCCCGGCGGGCTGGCGATCGCGGCGATGGTGTCGGCAGGGTCAAGGAAGTTCAAGTCGAAATCACATTAACTTAAAGTCGTGTTTCGCAACGCGGCATCGCCGGATGAACCCTACATTCTCAAATGCTCACAGAGAAAGAATCGATGAGGCGTCACCTTGGAGAACCCCATCGATTCAACCGTAAGGCAAGTTACGTACGAGTGCGTCCATCTGAGCCTCGAAGATCCGGCGCGGCAGTCTCGCTCGGTAGGCGAATAGGTACGGCGGCCAGAGGAAGTGGACCATCTGAACTGTCGGGATCGACTGAATCCGGACCATGGGATTCGCACGGGGGATCACCAGAAGAAATTCAAGCGAGTCGACGATCCGGGGACGCTTGATTGCGGCTGAGCCGGACCAGCCTCATGAAGGCGATCATCCAGACGATCGCCTCCACGGTCGTGATTCCGACGACGATCGCCTGGGCGATCTCCGGTTCCATCGGTCCACCTGGCGTTGGTTCGAACGGGGGGAGAGCGAAAACTTAGCGCCGCTTGCCGGGCTTCGGCCGGGGTCGATTTCGGTCGCGGTCACGTTCCCGCTCGCGTTCCCGATCTTTCTCGCGACCAGTCGCCCCGCCGAGTTCGGCGTTGCGGATCGTCTTGTCCTTGGCGGCCTCTTCGAGGAGCTTTTCGAGCCGTTTGCCGATCCAGCCCTTGGCTCCGCCGTTGCCGTTGCCGTTCGGTCCCGGAGGACCGCCAGGCCCCTTGCCTCGGTCGCCGCCCGGCCCACCTTTGCCGCCCAGTTCGTCGTCCTCGACGATCGGCTTGGTGGTGATCGGCAGGACCTTCGGGATCAACAGTCGCTCGCAGATTTGCCAGGTGCTGCTGGTGATGAAGTAAAGACCCAGGCCGGAGGGGACCTTGTAGAACATGAAGGCCATGAAGATCATCATGTACTTCATCATCTTCTGGTTCATCTCGGCTTCGGGCGTGGTCGGCGGCGGCGAAAAGAGCTTGGTCTGCACCAGCATCAAGGCGACGACCAGGAACGGCAAGAGGTTGAAGTAATCGGCGTTGATGAACGGGATCGTGAACGGCAGGTGGAACAGCATGTCGGGCGCGGCGAGGTCCCTGATGTACAGGAACGACGAGTGTCGGAGGGCGACGCTGTTGTTCAGGCACTGCCAGAGGCCGACGAAGATCGGCATCTGGATCAAGGCG
>JAJYCH010000053.1 GCA_021778575.1 Planctomycetota bacterium | reverse complement strand
CGATGGACCTGATCATGTCGCGACCGGTCCGCCGCTCGACCTATGCTTTGACACATCTCATTGTTGGTCTGCTCGGATTTATCGTGATCGGAGCGGCGATGCTCGCGGGGAGCCTGGCGAGCGCTCATTTCAATCTCTTGCGTTCCCCGCCATCGGTGACAATTCTACTCAAGCCGATCGTGAATCTCGCGGCGCTCGGCTGGGCAATCTACGGGTATACTTTCCTGATCGCCGGGATCGACATCGTCCGCTGGCGGCCGGTCATGATCGGCTCGGTCGCGACGATCGCGGCCTACCTCGCCCACGTCATCGCCAACGCCCCCACGATCGCCGAAGAATACAAGGTGATAGACCGGTTCTCGATCTTCCGGGCCTGTCGACTGATCGAGGTCGTCACGACCGGCGAGACTTTTGTTTTCAATGTCGCGGTGCTCGGGCTGATCGGATTTCTCGGCGTCGCAATCGGCTTTTTCTACTTCATCAATCGCGACTTGCCCGCCGGAAGCTAATCGACTAGCGATCAAGCCGGAACTGATCGTAGCGTAGGCTCGGCACGACCTCGCGGAGTTTGTTAATTCGCTGGATGGCCTCGATCTCCCGATCGGTCAGAGTCGGGACAACCTGATAGGTTCGTCGCATCTTTTGCGGCGGACCGGCGAGGCGGTAGAGATAGGTAATTGAAGTCGGCCGGAGCTTGCGGGCGCCGGTCATCTCGGCGAGCGTCCGGAGTTCGAGGAACGGCGGCAGGTCGTCAGGCGAGCGATAGGCCCCAAGCCGGGCGATGTTGACGATCGCGGAATCGATCAAGGCCAGTCGGGCCAGGTCGGTCTCGGGTTCGCCGATGGCATCGATGTCGGCGACCGGAGTTTTGATCAGGAGCCGTTTTCGTTCCAGGTCGAAAGTCACCTCGGGCTTCGTCTCGAAGAGATCCCGAGCCATCTTCGCCTCGACGATTCGAGCCTTGCCGCCTTGTTTCTCAAGCTTCTCGGCCGCTTCCACCAGCGACCTGCCGATCTTGACCATCGCCTGATCAAGCGTCGCGAATGTCACCTCGCACTGGCACCGCCTGCCGACGTCAACGATGTCCAGCGTGGATCGCGCGGGATCGATGACCGTGACTTCCTTCACGTTCGACGGAAAAACATAGATCTTGCCGGCGCGGATCACGACTTCCTCGGTATAAACGGGCTTGGGGTCGAGCCCGTAAGAGGCGATCCGGAGCTTGAAATCGGCCGGAACCGGGGCCGGACCGTCCGCATGCGTCGGCGTCACGACAACCAGGGACAGAGCGACCAGGATCGTCGTGATTTTCCCGTGCATGATCGGCCCCTTCGCCCCAAAGCCAGCGCAAACCGGAATTCAGCCCGGTTGTTTGTCCGGATTGTAAGCGACGACCTTGGGCCGTTTCGAGGGTCCACCGCCCGATCGCCAGGCTTTCAGCCGCTGGATCTCGCTTTCTACCTCCCCGTCGGTCAATGGGAGTCGTTCGTCGAGGGGCGACGCGTCGAGACTCCGGGCATCCACCAGCGTCACCAGATCCTCACCACCAAGAGGCAGAATCTCCAGCATCGCCAGGGTCGCGGCCAGATGCGATTCCGCCACTGATCGCCCCCCCACGCCAACGAGCAAGATCAGTCCCACGCTGATTCCGGCCTGATGGATCTGGTCGATCGCGGATCGGAGCGAGTCGTTGGTCCAGGTCTTGCCATAAGTCGATCGAATCATGGAGTCACCCGACTCGACACCGATCGTGACCCGGGTCAGACCCGCCCGAGCCAGCCGACGCCAGTCGTCGGGACCGGGCAGAGGTCCGTTCAAGTCGTCGAGCATGACCTGAACCGGCAATTTCGACGGCTGGAACTCATCCCACTGGGTTTCGCCCGTGGGAATGGGGGGTTCCGCGACAAAATGCGTCCACAATCGGTCGAAGTAAGCCTCAAGAACCGTGATCGGCTGATGGAGGACGTCGGCCCCGGCCAGGAAGATCCGGTTAAATTGGCTCAGCCGACGCCCGACAAGTCGCTTCACGGCCTGGCAATGTTCATCGAATTCCTTCGGGGATCGGAGGTAATGCTCAAACGGACGGGCCCGGCCAAAGGCCCGACCGCCGGAATGGCCCAGCGACGCCTGAACGACCAGCGCACCCGGACAATCCGGCGGCAGGAACGGCATCGGTCCATAAGTGCCCAGATAACGCTCGCGATGCGCAAACCAGGCGGTCGAGTCCCAGCCGGCCACGCGATCGAGAAACGTTCGGAATTCATCGACCTGTAAGGGACGCGCCCGGTCGGGAACCGGCACGAACTCCAGACTTCCCGAGTCGAGGTCGTCGATCAGGTCGAGTGCCATTGTCCGGATCGACGCATCCAGATCGACAGCCTGACCGAACGGTAAGGTCCGGCGACGGAGGACCATCGCGATCCCCTCGCGCTCGCGATCGATCGAGTGGACGATCGAGTCGAGACCTTTGAGAAAGTGAGCTTCTCCCACAAAAGCCCGCTGCCAGCGACCGTCGAGGTCGAAGTGATAAATCGGTGAGTCGCCGAAATAAACCGAAACCCCGCCCGGTTTGACTCCCGCGAAAATGTCCGCACCCGATCGGGTCCGCAAACCGATTCGGCGCGGGTACATCGCCCCGGACTGGAGAAGACAGGCAGCTTCGGTCAACTGTGCCATCACGAACATTCCTATCAAGCAAGTCGTTTGTGCGAGTTGATCTGTTGCGGTTCACCAGATCCGGCCGAAAGGATTATAGTCGTCTCGGCCGCCGACGGAACGGTGGGACCAGGAAACCAGGGAGGTGCCTCGGTGATCTTGGAACCAATCACGCAGCCGAATTCCCCGCTCGAACGGCCGGATGGCGGCCATCTGGTCTGGGAATCCGTGCTGATCCTGGGATTGGCTCTCGGTCTGAACCTGGCTGGGAATGGCCGAGTAGGTCTCTGGGATCGGGATGAGCCCCGTTACGCGACCTGTACCCGGGAGATGCGTGATCGTGGCGACTGGCTCTTTCCCACGTTCAACGGCCAGCCCCGCTATCACAAGCCGATCCTGATCTACTGGCTCATGCGGGCGGGTTATGCGCTGGGGGGCGATAATCCATTCGGGGCTCGGCTGGTTTCGGCCTTCGCGGGGGCGGCCACCTGTTTACTGACACTCCGGTTGGGGCGAGACGTCGTCGGCCGCCAGGTCGGGTTTCTCGCGGCACTGGCTCTGGCGACGGTGCCGATCATGGTCGCCGAATCGAAGTTGGCGACAACCGACGCGACGCTCGCCGCCCTGGTCGTCGCGGCTCAGGCCTGTCTCTGGCGACTCTCTCAGCGTGATTCGCGATTTCTCGCCCTGGGATTCTGGGGAATCCTGGGGTTTATGGTCCTGCTCAAAGGGCCGGTCGGCCCGGCGTTCATTGCGGCCTCGGGATTGATCTCGTGGTGGTGGGGGGGACCGACGGCCTGCTGGTCGAGGCTCCGATGGCGGTCGGGTCTGGTCTGTTTCACAATTTTGACTGCCCCCTGGTTCGTGGCGGTTGGCTGGCTCTCTCGGGGCGAGTTCTTCCGGTTCGCCGTCGAGACGCAGATCGTCCAGCGCCTTCAGTCGGGGATGGAGCATCACGGCGGTTTCCCCGGTTATTATCCGGTCCTGGCCGTCCCCTTGTTTTATCCGTGGTCGGTCTTTCTACCGACGGCGATCGTCGCGGGCTGGCGGCTCCGGCGAAGCTCGCCGATGTTTGGTTTCCTGCTCGGCTGGATCGTCGGTCCCTGGCTGATTCTCGAATGCTTCGGAACGAAATTGATCCACTACTATTTACCCAGCTTTCCCGCCTGCGCGATCCTGGTGGCCTGGCTGATCAGTGAAGTGGTTCGGCAAGGAGGCGTCCTCCGGGACTGGCCGCTCGGCCGAGTGGCCGCTCGACTGCTGGGCGTGGTCGGTTGTGGCGGGGCCTTGATTCTGATGGGTGCGGGATTGTGGTTTGTTCCTCGGCCGTTACGGGACCCGCTCCTGGCGATGGGTCTGATCCTCACCGTCGGAACCTTGCTGGCTCGGATGGGCGTCAACCGCCAGCGGCCGATGATCGCCGCGAGGGGTCTGGTCGTGACCTGGGCGCTGGTGATGGCTTCGTTTGGCGCCTGGTTCCTGCCGGCGGCCGAGCCGTACCGGTTCTCGCGAGTGGTCGGCGAACGGCTCGACATCCTGGCGAAAGAGCAGGGGGTCCGACCGGCGATGATGACCTTCCAGGAGCCGGGACTGGTCTACGCGCTCGGGCACCCGGCTTGCGACGTCCGAGGCTACGACGAGATGGCCGACGAGGTGAGACGACAGGGGCCGATCCTGGTGCCGCTTCTGAAGTCCGAGGTCGTCGCGATCCGGGCGGATTCTCGGTTTTCGATCCAGGTGATCGAACCGATCTCGGGCTTCAATACGAATAAAGGATCGGTTCAGGAACTGGAGTTCGCGGTCGTCGAGGCGGGCCACTCAACCCGGTCGACGTTCGAGGAGGTTCGTGTAGAGCGACCGAAGCTGGGTCGTCATCGTCTCGTGACGGAACTGGTCGGCGAACCGCCGACGACCTTCCTGCCCCATGAAGCTCCGGAGAATCGGGTCGGCGGCCAGCCGGAGCACCGCATTTCTCAGTCCGGCGATCGATCGCGGCGGTAGGAGAATCCCGGTCTCGGGCAAGACGACTTCCTTCGCGCCATCGACGTCGTAACTGATCACCGGTCGGCCGACGAGCAAGGCTTGCGGCAAGACCCGGGCCAGCCCCTCGCGAAGGCTGGGATGGACCACGGCGTCCAGTGCTCCCAGAAGTTCGGGAATCTTGTCGGGTGGGACAAGCCCGGTAAAGTGAAACGCGTGTCGGACACCCAGGCGTTCGGCGTCCGCCATCAGCCGGTCGCGGAGAATCCCGTCGCCAATGAAGACGAAGCGAACCTTGGGATTCGCCTTGAGGATCGCCGGGGCCGCTTCGAGAATGTCGTCATGCCCTTTCCGTTCGAAGAGGCGGGCGACGGTCCCGAAAGCAACCTGATCGTCGAGCAAGCCAAGCTCACGGCGGACCACGGACCGGGAGCGAGGCGGATTCAGGAAGGCGTCGACATCCATCCCGCTATAAACGGTCCAGTACTGATGAGGACTGCCAACCTTCTCGGCCAGGGCTTGCTCGACCATGGCGTTGCAGACGCCGACGATCGCATGACAACGACGGGCGGCCCAGCGTTCAAGTCCGATATAGAGTCGGTTGCGGATCGCTGATTCGGACGGTCCAAACGGCAGGCCGTGGATCGTATGAACGACGGCGGGAACTTTTTCGTCCCAGGCCGCCGCCCGGCCGACGATCCCCGCCTTCGAGCTATGGGTATGGACCACCTCGGGTTGGAGCCGACGAATCGATTTTCGGAGGGCCTGATAGGCTCGGAAGTCGGTCGCCGGGCGGATAGCTCGAACCAGTTCGGGCATCACCTCGACCTTGAGCCCGCGCTGGCGTGCCCGCTCGAACAGATCGCCTTCCGGCCCCTCGGCCGGTCCGGTGATCAAGGTCACGTCGTCGTGCCAGCGATGATGCAAGCCATCGACGGTCAACAACGTATTTTCCTGCGCACCGCCAAGGATCAGTCGCGTGATAATATGGACGATCTTCATCAACGCCCTTCGTCAACGATCGCTGGGGTAGGTGACGCGGACCAGAAAAAGACCTTGAGGCGGAGCGGTCGGTCCGGCGGCTCGACGGTCCTCGGACTGAAGTGCTTCGGCAACCCTGCCTTCGGGCCATCGACCGATCCCAACCTGGACGAGAGTCCCGGTGATCGCGCGAACCATATTATACAAGAATCCGTCGGCTTCGACCTCGATATGGACCAGTTCCCCGAGCCGAACCACTTCGATCCGGTAGATTGTCCGGACGCTGCTGGTCCGGTTGGGCCAGTTGGTCTCGAAACTATGGAAATCGTGACGCCCCGCGAGCGCCTGAGCCGCGCGGTTCATGGCTTCGACGTTCAGCGGCAAGTAGACATGGTCGCTATACCGGAGCCGGAACGGGTCGGCGACCGGCCCGTTGTCGAGGACGTAACGATACATCTTCGACTTCGCGTCGAGCGTCGCATGAAACGACTGCGGCATCTCCCAGGCGCCAAGAACCCGAACATCGGGAGGAAGCATGGCGTTGAGCGCCTTGACGAACACCGCCGGCGGATGGGCCGAGATCGTATAAAAATGGACCACCTGGCCCAGCGCGTGGACCCCCGCGTCGGTCCGGCCGCTGGCGTTCGTCGGAGGCTCGACTCCGGTCAATCGGCCGATCGCCTCTTCGAGAACCTGCTGGACCGTTCGACGGTCCGGCTGCCGCTGCCAGCCGGAAAAGTCGGTCCCATCATAGGTGATCAGGAGCTTGAGATTGCGCAAGAAAGCCCCGTCAAATCCCGACCGGATCGAGCTTCAGCAATTCCTCGGCGATCTGGATGGCGTTCAGAGCCGCCCCCTTCCGAAGGTTGTCCCCCACGCACCAGAAAAGCAGGGCATTCGGTCGTCGGAGATCCTGACGAATCCGACCGACGAAAACGTCGTCGCGACCTCGGGTAGAGGCCGGCAACGGATAAACGAGCTGGCCAGGATCATCCAGGACGGTCAAGCCGGGGGCCTTCGACCAGATTTCACGGGCTTCCTCGGGCGTGATCGGCCGCTCGGTCTCGATCAGGATCGACTCGCTGTGACTGTGCAGCACCGGAACCCGCACACAGGTCGGACAGACGTCGATGGAGTCGTCCCCCATGATCTTGCGGGTTTCGTGCACCATCTTCATTTCTTCCTTGGTGTAGCCGTCGGGCAGGAAGTCGTCGATCTGGGGGATGCAGTTGAAGGCGATCGGATGGGCGAATTTCGCCGGTGCCGGGGCATCGACGCCGTTAATCTGAGCCTGAGACTGGGTCCAGAGTTCGTGCATCCCCTTCTGTCCGGCCCCCGAGACCGACTGATAGGTGCTGACCACGACACGGGTGATCCGGGCGACGTCGTGGATCGGCTTGAGCGCGACGACCATCTGGATCGTCGAGCAATTGGGATTGGCGATGATCCCTCGATGATTCGCCACGGCCTGAGGGTTGACCTCGGGAACGACCAGGGGGACGTCGGGGTCCATCCGGAAGGCGCTCGAATTATCGACCACGACCGCTCCGGCCCGCGCCGCGATCGGCGAGAAGACCTTCGAGATTCCCCCAGGCGTGCTCGAAAGCACGATATCGACCCCTTCAAACGCCTCGGCCGTCAAGGGTTCGATCGCGTGGGTTTCCCCCGCGAAGACGATGGGCTTGCCGACGCTTCTCGGCGAGGCCAGAAATTTGATCGAGCCAACCGGGAACTTTCGTTCGACCAGCAGCTCGACCAGAATTTCGCCGACGGCTCCGCTCGCCCCGACCACGGCAACACTCTTCACGGCTCGCACCCTCTTTTTTCACGACCGAACCAACCGACGCACGATCGAAACAGCAACCGACCAGCGGTTCCCTCGGCTCGACGCCTCGAAAAACGGTCTCGTGCGCCTCTGCGCTCGGACTGCCACGAGTTTACGATTTTCGCGCGCCGATTCCAATTGATGACCTGACCCGTTCTCAAGGTTCGCGCCGGTCTATTTCGGGTCGAGGGATTTCTTCCGCCGCTTCGATTTTGGCTCGGGAGGCGGTTGAACGACGGAGCGATAGATCTCGGCGAGCCGCTGGGCCACCTCGCCAGGATGCCTGGCGAGCTCAGCCATCTCGGCAAAACTAAGTTGCGGATCAGGAAAGGGCAGACGGCCTTCCGCCTCCTGCATGGTTGACTTCAACCGGTACGCCTTTCCCTCGCGGCCGATCTTGATACCACACCTTTTCAACAAATCGAGTTCGCGGTAAAACGTCCGAAGTCCGATCGTGAGGCGATCGAGCAGGGCCTCGCGGACCGACGGTCCATCGGCCAAAGTCGAGACCAATCGATGCAATCGAGCAGCCCTCGCCAGCGTGATCTGGACCACAGGCCGACGTCTGGGAATCGTGGCACGTTTCATCAAACCCTTCTTCCAACGATTCGAATGGAACGATTCTCATTCGATGAGTGACGACTGATTGCACGCAAGCAGTCATGATTGGTGTCATGGAATTCATTCAATTTGTCTGATTTTAACGAATAGTTCAAGTGGTTCGATAGTGCGGACGATAACACCAGACGAGTCCATTGGTCGGTCGAACGGATCGGACGAGGACAGGGATGTCAGGACTGGAGAGTCTGGCGACACTAGGAAGAATTTGCCGGGGCCAACTCGGGCGATCACGAATCTTCTGGTGCGAGCCGGAGCTTGATCCTGAGC
This sequence comes from Planctomycetota bacterium, assembly GCA_021778575.1. Taxonomy (GTDB): domain Bacteria; phylum Planctomycetota; class Planctomycetia; order Isosphaerales; family Isosphaeraceae; genus Tundrisphaera. The sequence continues at coordinate 4,515 of JAJYCH010000053.1, read as the reverse complement.
CGAGAGTCTTGAGGAAGGGAGTCTGTTCCATGTCGATGAGGAAGCACCTCGGGCGGTCTCGGGCGCTCCGGCCATCGGCCGAGTCTCTCGAAGAGCGACAGTTGCTCTCGGCCACGGTCTCGGGTACCGACACGGCCGGAGATCAATGGACCCTCACGCTTCAGGGCCAGGGCACGCTTCAGGTCGCCAAGCAAAACGACTCGACGGGTAACCCCGCGGCGTTGAATTCGGCGACCGAGATCAAATCGATCACGGTCTCGGGAACCAACCCGATGAACTCGGTGTTGACCGGCACGGTCAAACCGGCGCCCGGGAGCAAAGGCGAGGTCTTTTTCCAGTCGTTGCGTGAAATCACCAATCTCTCGAATAAAACCGGGGGGGGACTGGGGCTCGAAGCGATCAACATGCCCTCGTTCTACCTCGGGGTGACCGATCCGGCGGTCACTTCGTCCTCGACGCAACCCGTGGCGTCGATCCTGATTCCCGACGGCGTGAACACGCTCAAGTTCGGTGGTGTCGATACCACCGCCTTCTTCGGGACCGACCCGACCAAGAGCCCGTCGCAGGACAACCAGAATGACGAGTTCTTGATCCGGCTCGGTCTGCCGACTTCGATCGGCACCTCGATCATCGTCAACAAGATCATCTCCAGCGCCCAGGCGCCCGCCACGACTTCGACCGGTTCGACGGGCGCCGCCACCCAGAAATCCGTGGTCTTTGACGTCGCCGGGCGGATCAATCTGTTCCAGGCCAACCAGATCGACGGCAATACGCAGTACGCCCCGGCGCAGGAAAGTTTTACGGGGGGGACGATTCTCGCGTCGTTTTCCGATATCACCTCGGGAATCACCGGGGAGTTGGGTTTCGTTCGGGTCGGCGGCAACGCGACCAACTTTTCGGTCGTCACCAATAACTACATGTCCAACATGTACATTGGTGGTGAAACCAATAACATCTCGGTCCTGACGCCTAACGGTTCCCGCAACTTCTACTTCGGCAAGGGCTTCGATACCTCGACGATCCTGACGCACTCGCTGGAAAACCTCAGATCGAACCGAGGCGCGGTGAATTCCCAGATCGTCAGCCTGCGGATGATCGGTAATCTCCGACTGGGCGGCGACGTGAATAACTCGACCTTCCTCTCGGGCTATAACCAGGGGCTCGGGTCGATCGCCTCGACGGTCAACTCGAACCTGTCCAGCCTCACCTCCGCATCCGCTCCGACGATTCCGGTGGGTACCCCGGTCGCCGCCGGCAACATCAATGCCTTCATTGCCGGCAACATCAACAACTCGGTCTTCGTCGCGTCGGTCTTGCCGATCTCGCAGACCCAGACCCTGAACACCCCCACGCCCACCCAGCAATTCGGCCAGACCGGAGACGCCTATCTGCCGCTCGGCAAGATCAACGCTCAGGTCGAAGGCGCGATCCAGAACTCGACCGTCACTCCGAGCCAGCCGAACGTGGCGTTCTACTCGAAGTCGGTCAAGCTCACTCACGGACCGGTCACGCCTCCGGCTGTCGTCGAGCAACCGCTGGCGCCGACACCGTCGCCCGTCAAGCTCGTGGGCATCCAGGCACTGACCTCCCCGACCACCACGACCACGACCACGAAACCCACCAAGACGGTGACCAAGAGTTCGGCGACCCCCAAGGTCTCGAAGGTCAAGAAATGATCGAGCGGATTTCGCCGTCCGATATTCATCCGGCCCGCGTTCTCCATCCGAGAACGCGGGCCGAATTCGTCTCAACGGTCGAGTCGCCTCAGGCTGACGGGTTTCGAGCCGGTTTCAGCGCTCGATCGGCGATATCGCGACGATACCAGCCCCCGTTGAACCGGATCGCCCGGGTCGCCTCATAAGCCCGAGCCTGCGCCTCGGCGAGCGTGTCACCAATCGCCGTGATATTGAGAACACGTCCGCCGTCGGTCACGACCCGGCCATCGCGGCCAAGCGTCGGGTCGGTCCGGAATGTGGTCCCGGCGTGAAAGACCTTCACGTCTTTCATCTTTTCCGCTTCCTCAAGGTTATTGATCACCCGACCGCGCTCGTAAGGACCAGGATAACCCTCGGAAGCCATGACCACCGTCACCGACGGTCGAGGGTCCCACTTCAGCTCAACCTGGTCGAGCCGCTCGTCGGCAACCGCCTCGAGCGCGTCGAGCAGATCGGACTGGAGCCTCATCAGAATCACCTGACATTCCGGATCACCAAACCGGACGTTGAACTCGAGAACCTTCGGCCCCTGGTTCGTCAGCATCAAGCCGGCGTACAACACCCCGCGGAACGGCCTTCGAGCCCGCTTCAGCGCGTGGACGGCCGGAACCAGGATCTCTCGTTCCACTTGCTCCATCAGCTCGGACGTGACGATCTCGGCGGGGGAGTAAGCCCCCATCCCACCTGTGTTCGGCCCTTCGTCATGGTCGAACGCCCGCTTGTGATCCTGGCACGAAACCAGCGGGACAATTGTCCGACCATCGGTGAGGGCGAGGACGCTGATTTCCTGGCCGTCGAGCCGTTCTTCCAGGATCAGCCGATCGCCCGCCTTGCCGAAGATCCGCCGGACCATCACCTGGTCGATCGCTTCGAGTGCCTGGCGGAGATTGTCGCAGACGTAGACACCCTTGCCGGCGGCCAGACCATCGGCTTTCAGGACCATTCCCAGGGGGCGGCCGAGGACATAATCGCGAGCTTCTCCCGCGCTGCTAAAGGCTCGCTTCTGGCCTTTTTCCTCGATTTCCACCTGGACGCCGGGCCCCATCATCTCGCGGGGGTCCATGATCCGGTCGATCGCTTCGAGCGTCTCCTGCGCCGTCCGGCAGAGCAAGGTATTCCGCATGGTCGACCGCCCCTTCGAGCGGACGACCAGCGAAACCTCGCGCGAGAGGATATAGTGTTCGGCGTCGGGTGCCGACCGGAAGAGGCGATAATCGGCGGTCGGGATACCGGCCTGACGCATCAAGTCCTTGGCGAACACCTTGGAGCCTTCGAGTTCGGCGGCGGCCCGGCTCGGCCCGAAGATTTTCAGACCCTCACGCTGAAACGCGTCGACGATCCCCAGCGCCAGCGGTTCTTCCGGCCCGACAACGGTCAGCCCGATCCCTTCACGCTTGGCAAATTGCATCAAGGCGCGGGTGTCGCCCGGCTCGATCGCGATATTCTGAACGTCGAAGTGCGTCCCCGCGTTCCCCGGAGCGCAGAATACGGCTGTCACCCGCTTCGACTGCTTCAGCTTCCAGCAAAGGGCATGCTCACGCCCCCCTTTTCCAATCACGAGAACTTTCAAGGCGTCAGTCCCTGGTGAATCCGCGGCTCCGTGTGGCTTGTTGTTAGATTCTAATGAAATTCCGCCGGGACGCACAGACCCATTGATGATTTCGACGGTCCGACTCGGTCAATCCACCGCGACCGACCGAGGCGATCAACGCATCGGCAGGCCAAATCACTACCGATCATTACCTGGATCGCGACCTCATCTTGAATGCAAGCACGATGGCGAGAATTCCTGCGCCAACGAGCACCGATTGAACCAAGGTGGTCCCGTGAATCCCACGCTGAGCGGTAGGTGACGCATCCAGCTTGTCGCCCTTTTGCTCGACCTCGGCGAGCCTTTCTTTCTGATGGGCCTGCACGCCTGCCGGGTCCCTTCTGAGCGAAGCAGGCGACTCTTTTTCAGGGATTTCGTCGAAGTTCCGAACGAACGCCTTATAGCCGGGAGCAGTCGCCACTTTCCCGTTCCAATCGAAGGAGAAACGCTCGTCGGGAAGTCCCTGGTTGAAGACGAGGGTTCCTTGAACGACCGACTCCACCTCATGAATCACCGGAGTGACCGACGAACCTTTCCAGTAAGTATGTGTGTCGTATTCTCCCCGCACCGGGAACCAAATGAGGGAACCATCGGGCAGTTTGAACTGGGCAAGTTGGATGTTGTGCCTGCGGAACCAGAGGGTGCCCTCATCGTAATGGTCTTGTCGAAGGACGTGTCCACCACGATTCATGTCGATCCAGAAGACCAATTTTTGTGCACCGGGATTTTCCGGAATGCCTTCGATCGTCACCTTCAGGCAGTCATGCCCATCGATTTTCTCCCATCCGTCGCACTGGTAGCCTGGTAGATCGGGATATTTGGCCAGGTGGCGATTCCAGAAGAGGACGAAATTGAAACGACCGGGCGATCCGTTTCGCTGATTGATCGAGTCCGCGCCAGCTCCGTTGGTGATCGGGGAAGGCTTCGACTTATAACCCCCGCCTGTGACCCGCACGTCAAATGCGTCGCCGGATAGCAAATAGGTCCGACGCGACATGAGGGTGTTGTCGGAGATCAATTTTTCATAGGCATCAAGAATCGCTCTGCCATCGGATCGGTAGGCATAGTTCGACTGGAGGATCATGTCTCGAGTCTTCGCCTTTGCCAGAGTCTCCGGGTCGCCCTGGACGACCACACGCGATTCCCCCTCACAGATCATCTCGACGTCACGGATCGGGGCATGAAGACCAGCGAGCACTCGGGCGAATT
>JAJYCH010000835.1 GCA_021778575.1 Planctomycetota bacterium | reverse complement strand
ACGAACGTATCGGCGAGCGTGTTGTCGTCCCAGATCTCGAAGAACAGGGGCTGGCCGTCGTGGAACTCCCGGGGTTGGTTGACGCCTTTGTCGCTACTCTTGAAGTCCTCCCACTGACCCGCTCTCGCAGCCGGAGCGGTCGTGGTGCGGAGGACCCGCTCATCCTTGTCGAAGGCGATCACGTAAGGGTCGATTGTCTGGCCATCGGGGGCCAGCCCGAACGCCTGGATCTTGACGATCTCGATCAACTGGCCATCGTCAGGCCTGGCACGACGAGACACGAGTTCGCGATACGCGCCGGTCCCGACCCAGTGCTTCAACGCCGCCAACCGCTCGGGCACGAACGGGTGGACCAGGATGTGACGTTTCAGGTCCAGGATCAGCTTGACGAACGGCTGAGTCTGCCAGCGCTGGAAGTCCTTGATCACCTTCTCGGCGTCGAAATCCGGCTGCTCCGGGTCGATCCAGGCACTGTCGGCGTTCAGGCCATGCTGAAGCCTCATCATCGCCTGATAGGCGACCTTCGGCGCGCCGCAGCAGAGGAGGCCGGCTCGATCGGCGGAGATCTCCGACTCCCGGCACCAGGTGTAGAGGCGCCCGAGACCCAGTGTCGGCAGCACGGCCTGGAATTTGTCGGGCACGACGGCCACGTTGACCGCCTGGAGCGCCGAGAGTAAGCCGAATACCTTCGATTTCAGTTCGAGGTGACCGCACTTCACGTGGCCGAGCTCGTGGCCGATCACGAACCTCAGCTCCTCAGGTCGCCCCTCAAAAAGCGCGAGCAGGCTGGAGGTCAGTACGAGCTGATCCCGGTCGAAAGAGTGGGTCACGTAAGCCTGTGCGAACGGTGAGTTCCGGACGTAGATCGCCGGCCTCGGGAGGCCCAGGATCTTCGCGCACTGCTCGACCTCGATCTCAAGAGGGCGAATGGCGGGCTGACCTTCCATCGGGAATGCCTCGGTGATCAGACCGGCGATTTGCCTGGCACCGACGAATTGATCGACCCAGTCTCCGACCTGCTTCGCCAGGCCACCCAGGATCGGCCAGTCGGACACCTCTCCCTTCATCAACGGCTTGAGGAGATAACCGAAGAGCAGATCATCCCGGGTGGCGATGTCATAGGCCGAGATCGGAATCGGCGGCGGGTCGGTTTGTGCCTGGGCCGCGCCAGGTGTCGCGGAGACGGCCAGGATCATCAAACCCAGCAGAACGATTCGAACGGGAGAAGTTCGCTGATTCTTCAAGGGCGTTTCTCCTTCTCGAGCCGAGCGGGACGGATCGACTTCCGCCAACCCAGATCTCCACGCAATCAAGCGGGTCCATGATCACTGCCCGATCACCCCAGGTCAATAGTCGAATTTGGACTATGCCGAAATGGACTTTATTGTGCGGCCGAGGTGATGGCCGCATGGACAAGTCGATCTTCTCTCGCGATTACGAAGTCTTCCTCGGAGGGCTCCGCGAGGCCCGACGCTCCGCCGGGCTGACGCAGGTCCAGCTGGCGAGTCGTCTCGGCCAGACCCAGTCGTTTGTTAGCAAGTGCGAGCGCGGCGAGCGGCGCCTCGACCTGGTCGAGGCCAGGGCCTTTTGCCTGGCGATCGGCCTCCCATTCGTCGAGTTCGTTTCGGCTTTTGAGGCGAAGCTTGGCACGGGAAGCTGATCGGGACGACGACGTTACGGCACCGATCGGCGACGGGTTTCAATGCGACTGACTCAGGAATTCCGAAAGTCGCCGACTGTCGGATCAGCCATCTCACGACTCTTTGGCGGATCGAGATCGCTTCTTGTTGCGACTTAACTGGTCATGGGAAGGCACGAAAACCGTCACGACATCGTGACTCATAGGTTCGCGCTTGGCGGCTTGATCAACCGATCGGCTCCCGGCAGCGACCGCGCCGGCTCGCCGACTTGAGCGCTCGGGAGTTTCCGCCAGCAGTTTCCGCGTCATCGCCAGGTTGGCAATCGCCGACAGGTAGCCCCGGTGGGCCGTCTCTTGACGCTTCGTCGCGAACTTGAGCTGTTTCAGCGACAGCCCGTGAGGTCTCGCGGACGAGGAATCGGCGTACGAAGACTGGAGCCAGCAGGCCAGGATTCTCTCCACCAGGAGGGATTCGAGTGGCGAAGGGGCGGAGCCGGAGAGTTTCGTCCGCATCGAATCGAGCTGGCGAGTCAGCGAATCCTTCAAGACCAGGTCGGTTCCGCCGATCAGCTCGATCCACGACCGGTGGACGTGGGTCGTCAGGGCTCCGTACTGCTCCCAGATCTCGGGGTGGTCGTCGAGGGCCTGCTGCATCGCCGGTAGCGCGGACGAGTCGCCCGATCGAGCCCGTTCAAGCACGGCGCGGATCTGTTGCTCGGTGGTCGCAGGCTTCGGCGGATCAGGATTCTCGGTCACGACGCTTCCTCCACTTGTAGTCCACGCGGTGGTAGCCGGCGATCCTCAGACTCACCTCGACCATCAAGTGGCAAGCCGCTTCGAGCTGGTCCAGCGAGCGCTCGGGAGTTGCGAGCCGCATCTGCTCGGCCTCGAAGGCGGCGGCATGCTTGAACCGACGCTGGCGGGCCTCCTCAACCTTCCGTTCAGCGATCCGACCGACCGTTCCCCGGCCGACGTACGTCTTGACGACCCGACCGTCGACCTTCTCGGCCCCGTAGAAGTACCGGTGTC
>JAJYCH010000834.1 GCA_021778575.1 Planctomycetota bacterium | reverse complement strand
CATGCCCTCCCGGAAGTTGACCGATCGCTGCGGTCACTGCGGGACGAAGAACCACCTCCGGAGCCGGTTCTGCAACCCGTGTGGCAGCCGGCTCGACGAGAACCGGGCGATCCGGGACGCCGACGGTCGGGCCAAACTTCACGCCGATATCGCCCACCCGATCAACTCGATGTGCCGGGAGAAGATCCAGGGGGCCGTCCTCGCCTCCTATGCCGACGAACTCGAACGCTCGAAGCTGCCGGGCTACGTCTCGCGCTACGACGACCTCGATGGCGGCGAGTTCGACGTTCCCTACGGCTCGCCGGTCCCCGAACCTGCCGTGACGGCCGGTGGCGAACCCCCGCTCCGCCGTGGGCCGCTCCGAGGTCACACCCAGCACGCCCGAGGCGGCATGCGTGGCCCGCACGTCTCGCCGAGGAAAGAAGGCACGCCCGAAGGAGTCACCTCCGACAGCCGAGAAACCACCCCCGGCTTCGGCGGCGGTCTCTGATACGACGCGTGTAAGCCGAGATCGGCACTGGTTGAATCTTTTTAATCTCCCGAATGCGACGTCGGATCTTCCGGCGTCGCATTTTTTTACAATTTACAGGTTCATTCGATCGCGGATTCACGAAAGTCTTGCAAAACGTCTAGACAACGGATAATGTTCTCCGTCGTGAATGAAACGGATCATGAAAATCTCGAAGACTAAGACTGCTGGGAAGGTGATCACGCATGAGACCTCGCAAATTCGCCAGCCTCTCCTTCGTCTTCGTGTTAATCTCATGTTTCGTTGTTTTGTTTGGAGTTGGTGGAGTTTGGAAATTTGGCTCATTTGACGCAGCTATCGAATGGGTGCGTGGAGAGAATCTCCTCATAGACCGAAGACACAAGGATCTTGGGCTAGTCAAATCTGGCACAAGTCCGACTGTTACCTATAGCATCTTTAATAGTACACACAAACCTTTGAGGATACTTGGAATAAAACCCTCTTGTAGTTGCACGATTGTCAATCATTCCCAAATCACGATTCCTGCTGGCGAACTGAAAACGATTACAGCGTCGATTGATTCCACGGCTCGAGACGGGTCCTCGATCGGTGGTTCTTTAACCCTCTATACGGATGACCCGTCAAATCAATCTGTCGTCCTGAGCTTCTCGGGGCGGATCTCGGGGCGCTAGCGTTCCGTTCGACTATCGCCCCCCATCTATTGATTCACGAGTTCGATCGGCCTCGTGTGACTGCGGCCCTCAAATTGTTTCTCATCGCGAACCTTTTACTCAGGAGTTGATCGATGAAAAGTATATCCTCTTTCGTCTCGAATCTGATCTATTCTGCCTCAATCGCGATGATTGTTCTCATCGCGATCTCCGGCGGGGCTGCACTGGCCACTGCTGTCCCGAAGAACTGCGGGACAGTAACAGCCGGCCCGGCCGGTGGTTTCAACTGCGGAGCCACTGTTCTGCCCTGCGGATTGCTTGGGAACAAGCCGTGTAACCTGCCCGTCTTCCCAGTTGTCAGCAATCCGTGCACTTGCTGATTCGTAACCGATACTGCCTCGGCTTCGTTGTAATCAACGAAGCCGAGGTAGAATCTCGTTCCTGGAATTCTGTTCAATGGTAAAAAAAATATTTATCGTTTTCATTGGGCTTTCCGGTGTCGCTCACGCCCAACTCGACGAGTTCCTGAATTTCCAGAAAGGTTATCCGGAGGCGGAGCGACGTTATCGATCTCGGATTCAGAATATCGAAGGCAATTGTGCCATCAACGTTCGTTACACAGACAACTCGACTCTGACTTCGCAGGTCCAATTTGCCCTTTCTGGAGAATATAAAAAGGCGTTGGTTCAAGAAAAGGTCTCGGGCAAGACCTTTGATTCTGTCTATTCGATCGGTCCCTCGTTCGGTTTCAACCTTGTCAAAGAGTCTAGTGCCAAGGATTTCTTGATTGATTCGATTGAGCCAAAATCCACGGTCCGTGAGGCTTTTGTCAGGGAATTTAGTCGCTTCATTGATGCGCCTTTCGCGATCCAGTCCCAATTCCTCAATGGTTTTCTCGAATACAAGGGATTTAACCTCGTACGATTCGATTCCGCAACCGTCGGGAGTGCCGATTGCTGGTCGCTCGAGTTCGAGTTTGATCGGGATGGTCGGCGAGACAAGATTGTGGCACTCTTCGACAAATCTCTCGACTTCGCAATCCGGCAATCGAAATATCAGATCAACGGATCAAAAGACACCCAAATTGTCTACGAGGTCGATTATCAAGAGTCTCCTGGCCGGCATTTCTTTCCAAAAAGTGTGAGGATCATCGATTGGGATGGACGAGTATTTGACGCTCGACTGGAACCGATCCGCGAGAAGGCGACCCCGAAAGAGGAGTTTCTTCTGCCTTTTTTCGGGCTACCCGATATCACAATCCCCCAGCGACCTGGGACAAATACCTTCCCTACCTGGCTCGTCATGACTCTTCTCGCTGCCGTGGGTCTCGTCGTAGCGACAATTCTTCGAAGGTACGCGAACCGCTGACATGACAGCAAAGTTTTTCGCAGGGGAGACGCCTAATGAGCCTGGAATGCCGTAATCGCAAGTCTCGGCGTGCGTTTACACTGATTGAATGTCTGGTTGTCATGTCAATTATCGCATTGTTGATCGGCCTGCTTTTGCCGGCGATCCAATCGGCACGTGAGGCCA
>JAJYCH010000833.1 GCA_021778575.1 Planctomycetota bacterium | reverse complement strand
CAGGCGGCGAAGAACGGCCACCGTTTGTTCGGGTTCTACGGCAAGACCACGTTCACCCACCTGCCGTACCGGACGGCGGACGGCGGTTTCGACCCCAGCCCCGGCCTCAACGGCAAGTCCGAAAAGTACACCAGGGAAGACCTGGCCGAGACACCGAGCCTGGTCGACCTGACGCAGGCGGCCTTGAAGGTTCTGGCGAGCAAGCCGGATCAACCATTCGCCTTGTTCGTCGAGGCGGGCGACGTCGATTTCGCGCTGCACGACAACAACCTCGACAACGCCGTGGGAGCCATCCTGAGCGGCGACGACGCGGTGAAGGCGGTCATCGCCTGGGTCGAAAAGAACTCGAACTGGGACGACTCGGCCCTGATCGTCACCGCCGACCACGGCCACTATCTGGTCATCGACAAGCCCGAAGCGATCGCGGGCACGGCCAAGGACTGAGAGGACTCAGGACTCAGGACTGGGTCTGTAGGGTGGGCTCGGCCCACCCAGCTTTCAAGGACTTGATCATTCCATTGTTCGAACAAGATTTCTGATCAACAAAGGAGTTTGTTCATGGTTCGAACTTCCAGACTCTCACGGTGCCGTCGGCGCCTCCGGAGATTCCGGTCCGGCCGTCGGCGGTGATCGAGACGGCGTAGACCGGCCCTTGGTGTCCGCGGAAACAGTTCCGTTCGCGACCGGTCTGCGCGTCCCAGAGGCGAACGGTTCCGTCTTCGCCACCGGTCAGAACGCGACTTGCGTCCTCGGACAGCGCGACGCCGTGGATCGGTCCGGTGTGCCCTTCGAGACGGCGGAGCAGTTTCACCGATGTTGACGATTTCGACTCCCAGATCTCGGCGAAGCCCAGCTTGCTGCCGTTGACTCCGATCTCGGCACCCGAAGCCAGCGCGAAACAAATATCGGTTGGCTCAACTCTTAACTCTTTGATCAGTTTGACGGGATTTAGGGACCAGATCCGCAGACGAAGATCCTGGCTGACCGTGGACGCATAGCGGCCGTCCGGCGTCAACGTGACGCTGATCACGTTGACAGGGTGGGGAAACCGGATCACTTTCCGCCGGTCGGCAAAGTCCCAGAGAACCGCCTCCTTGTCGGCCCCGCTGAGCAGGACCTGTTTCCCATCAGGAGAGAGTGCCACGAGACGGATGAAAACCCCCAGGCCGGTCGTCAGACGATTCTTAATCAGATCTTTACCGGTCTCGACATCATAGTAACGCGCGCGGTCCTGGTCGCAAACGATGGCGAACACGCCGTCAGCTGAAATCGACAGGTCCTTGATCGATCCTGTGTTGCCGATGAGCCTGCGGACTTCGCCAGGAACGAAGACCGGCTTGAGAGAGATGGGAGTCGTCGGAGCTGATGGAGGTGGAATCGACGCCGCGACCACCGGAGCAGGCGGAACAACGGTCGGCGGCGGAGAGTCGATTGAACCGGGAGCCGGAGTTTGGGGTTGCGATGTTTGATCCTTGGCCGCATCCGGGGTGACTGGATTCTTCGACGGATCACCTTGGTCGACCACGGGAACAGGTTTCCTCGGTTCCGGATCTCTCAACGACCGGTAACCGAAGAACACCACAAGACCCAGAACGGCGACCGTCGTGATGATATTGAGCCCGATTCCCCAACCACGACTCGACAGGAAGAACTTCCCCGACTTCCCGGAATCTCCCGACACGTCGCCGTTCGCCAATTCGTTCGACGATCGAGCGGGTTCCACGATCGAGGCGGTGAACGGCATCTCTTCCGACGAGTTCGACCCGAGAGGACCCAAGATCTCCGATCCGTCGGCGCGGGGCGGGCGTGAGGCTGAGCTTGCTCGGACGGTCTCGATCCCGCGAATCAGTCGGTCCACGTCCTTGTGGAAATCGGGGTCGGGGCGGACCCGGATGGCGTTCCGGTACGCCAGCTCGCGCAGGCTCTCGGGCAGTTCCGGGCCTCGTGGAACACCCGAAGTACCGACAAGAACCGGAATCACCGGGATCTTGCGGTGGAGAGCGGTCTCGATCTCGATCCGGACGTAGTCAGCCGGATCATCGAGCCGACGGTTGCCGTTCTTGCCCACGGCTGTCAGCCAGCCATCGCCGATGACTGCCAGGAAAACGTCGCAGGCGGCAACCCGGTCGGACAGGACCCGCCGGAAGTCGCTCCCCAGTGGAATCGAGTCGACATCCTTGAAGACCTGAGGCAGACCAAAATATGTGACAAGACGGTCATGCAGCCGACCCGTCTGGTGGCGGCTATCTTCGCGTCGGTAGGACACGAAAATACTGGTCATGGCGAGGGACCGTCAATCGAAGGAGTTGACCGTTCTCGACCGAACATCGGCCGACGTGGCCTTGGTGTAGCGTCTGACAATGGGCCGTATTATCCAGGACGAAGAAGTCGCACGCAAACCTTTTCAAATCTCAGCCAATCAATTTTGTCGAGTCCGGACTCGCTTGATGAGCCATCCAGGCCGTTGACGAAAGACGGCGATTCGCCAGCCTCGACGACGACTCGCCTCCAGGTTATCGGAAACAACGTTCCGACAGAAGGCTAAGAACTAGCCCGGATATTTCATCCGACTCTCGGACATTGACTAATAAGCAATCGACGATCATTTTGGCGGCTATCTGGCTGCGTTCCGGCCCCGTGGCGCGCACCTTCCCCCTGACCCCCAACCCGGAGTC
>JAJYCH010000832.1 GCA_021778575.1 Planctomycetota bacterium | reverse complement strand
CCGCTCGACCCGGGCCAGCTTTTTCTCGCGGTCGTGTGCCTGCTTGGCCCGCTGACCGGCACCGTAGCGACGGATATAGGCTTCCTGATCGGCGATGTAGTCCTGTTGCTTCTCGAACTGGCGCTGGAGGACCTTGGCCTTCTCGGTCCGGAGCTTCCAGTATTGCGAGTAGTTTCCGGGATAGACGTCGATTTTTCCGTCGTAGAGTTCCCAGATCCGGGTGACCACCTTGTCGAGAAAATAACGGTCGTGGCTAACGACGATCATGCCGACCGACTGACGGGAGAGATAGTTCTCCAGCCAGGCGGTGGTGGCGATGTCAAGGTGGTTCGACGGCTCGTCGAGAAGCATCAGGTCGGGGCTTTCGAGCAGGAGCTTCGCGAGCATCATCCGCGACTGCTGGCCCCCCGAGAAGGTTTTCGCCGGCCGGTGGAAGTCGGACGTGGCGAACCCGAGTCCACCGAGGATCTCCTCGACCCGGTGGTCAACCGAGTACGCATCCTGATGTTCGAGTCGGTCACGGAGTTCCTGATACCGGTTCGAGGCCCGGAGCCGCTCGGCGTCATCCTCGGCCTCGGCAATCTCCCGGGCCGCCTCTTCCATCTCGGCCTGAATGTCGAGTAGCGAGGCGAGTCCCGACCGGGCGACCGAGATCAGGGTCTCGTCGAGGCCAAAATCGGGCTCTTGCCGGAGCAAGCTGACGCGGATTCCGGGCCGGACGTAGAGACTGCCGTAGTCGGCCTGATCCATCTTCGAGACCAGCCGCATCAGGGTGGTCTTGCCCGCGCCGTTGGGACCGACCAGGCCGATGCGTTCGCCGGCTCGGACCTCGAACTTCAGATCCTGGAAGATCGGGTCGCCGGAATACTGTCGGCCAAGGCCGTTGGCGGAAACGAGAATCATCGAATGTCGGACCTGATGGGGTCGAAAATCGGTCGAGACTCGCCCTAGAGTATGAAATTACCGGTCCGGACGTCACCCTGAGTTTTCGCAAGACCGATCAACCGGCGGAATTACAGGGCTGGGCTTCGATAAACATCCGCAGACCGCGCCTGATAACCCGTCGCTCCTCCTGCTGGGCAGCATGATCTAAGTGTCGAGGTCGGTTCTGGCTTGAGGATTCGCCAGTCCCTGATCAGACAATTGGAGGATCGAAAGCACGAAGATCGCGGTGATCATGGAGCGGTCTTCGAGTTCATTCTAGCCGCCAGGTCCGCGACAAACCGGGCATGGTCAGCGGTCGCCAGACCTTGTTCGAGTGTTGCCAGGAGCCCCAGGCTGTCGTCCCCGAGAAATGCGATGGGGTCGAGCCATAATCCCGGAAAGACAGTTGACCGGTACACGCCGTCGTTATCGGGTGATTGGAGAACCAGTCGATCCCCCTCCCGGACGTGCCAGAAAACATCGTCCGGGTCGAGCGTGAAGACAACGTATTCGAGGGCTCCCGCTCGCTCGTAGTCGGCCAGCTTGGGACCGAGATCGATGGCGCGAGAAGTATCGGCGACCTCGATGATCAGTTCGGGCGCACCCTTGATGATCTTGCCATGATCTTCGGTTTGACCGCCTCGATCGGGCAGAATCCTCAGGAATGCGTCAGGTTGAACTTCACCCAGATCGTCAAGAGCCGTCGACCCGTTGTCGCCGAGTTCGATCCCGGGTGTCCGCGATCGATAAGTCCAGAGCCAGCCGACGGCGTTGGCGGATGCAATGTAGTGACGTTTACCAACCGGACTGGGCATGGAAACCACTCCACCAATCAGCTCGGCGCGTATTCCGGGCGGCATTGCCTGGTAGATCTCGTGAAATTCGCTCTGGTTGAGCCGCTGCCCCTCGAACAGGCTGGTTGCCGAGGGGCGTTCGACGGTGCTCATGGTCGTTGTTCCTCTCGACCGATCGATCACGGAACATCATCCCCCAGCGTTCGCTTTTTCCGCAACATGTGATGGTAATGTTGCGCGAACCGGTGGGCCTCGTCGCGAGCATATTGCAGAAGCCGGAGCGAGAACGACCGGCGCTTCAGGACGATCGGATCGGACTGACCGGGAACGAAGATTTCCTCATTCTGCTTGGCCAGCGAGATCAGGGTCGGCGGGGTTACTCCGAGCGCCTCGAACGCCGAGAGCGCCGCGTTTAATTGTCCCTTGCCGCCGTCGATCATCCAGATATCAGGAAACGGCTCGTCGTGCTCCTGGAGACTCTGGATTCGCCGCGACATCACCTCGCGGATCGAGGCATAATCATCAACCCCCTTAACGCTCTTGATCTTGTACCGACGATAACCCGGCTTGAACGGCAACCCATCAATAAAGGTGACCAGTGAGCCGACCGTCTCCGTCCCGCCGAGGTGGGCGATATCGATACAGTGAATGGTCCGGGGGATCGATTCGAGGTGAAGGACTTTCTGGAGCCCTTTCAACCCCTTGCGCGGATCGACATAAAAGACCTCGGGCTGAGCATGCTTGGCCAGATCACCCCGGAGGTTGATGTTCTTGAGCGCCTTCAGTTCGTCGCCTAAGCGTGCGGCTTTCTCGAACTGGAGGGCCTGGCTTGCCTCCTTCATCTCGGCTTCCATCCGCTCCGGATTCGTCACCATATACGCGGAGACGTAGCCCTTGTCTATCTGGAGTCCCTCCACGATGTCGTAGGACAGCTCCATGCCCTGGCTCTCTTCCACCGTC
>JAJYCH010000831.1 GCA_021778575.1 Planctomycetota bacterium | reverse complement strand
GCCGAGCGCCACCACCGACTTCGGGTTCTTGAACCCGAGCTTGGTCGGGATGCGCAGCCGCAGCGGAAAGCCGAACGGCGGCGTCAGCGGCTTGCCGAGGAAATCGAGCGGTTGAGTCTCTTTCCATGCGATAAAGTCGCCAAGTCCGCCAGACATCGCAGTTGTCCCATTGCAAAAAATCAAACGGCTGTGAAGCGGCGGGAACATCCATCAGAATTCCCCCCTGGTTGATCGTCTGGTTCCGATGGACGATCTCCAGATTGGTGGAATTCAGACTGGCCTGTCCCTGGAACGCGCCCAGGATATTCTGGCGAATTTGATGGCGATTCTGGACCGAAGGCAAAATCGAGTTGACGAGATTCTCGGCAACGAGGTCCGAGTCCAACTTGGGCCAGGCAAGTCTCAAGGTCTGTTCAAAGTCGGTGACTGCCGACCACAACGACCGATTAAAGCGACGGTCGATCGTGAGCAAGTTGGGCTCGAAGTCGACAACCACCGCCTTCGGTTTGACACCGGAACGCAGCAATCGTTCGAGCAAGAAATAGGAGGCGGGAGCCTGCCGCCCTCGAAACGCTAACGAATAGCAGGGCAGGCCGAGGCTCGCTTGAGCCGACTTCTGCGCGATTCCAAACTCGACCTGGCTATCCCCGAAGAAGTAGACTTCGCCCAGTGGTGGTTGTTGGGTGGTGGCTCGTTTCGCCCGATTCCAGTCGTCGTATTCCAGAGAGGTAAACTTTAGGCTGTTGTGAGTGAAATAAGCCTCACACATGACGATCAACAATAACGATCCGAGGATCGCCAGGGGTAACCTGCGAACAGTCGAAATTACCGTCCTATGAAACAGAGTAAAACGAGGATTGACGATGGCCGGCATGTGCGACAACCTTGCAGCCAGGAGGCCAGGAATTCGAACCTTTGTGAACTCGCTGAGCCATCAAAGGAATCTCCGATCCGCACTCAAATTATCGGTTGCGACTGGATAATTCTGAATCATTTTGCGGGAACCGAGCTTTGGTTGGATTCAGCCGGTTCCTCGCAATTCTCGGGCTGGATCAGCCGGCTCGATCGAGGAGCGCGATCGCTTCGTGAGGCTTCGAGTCGAGTTCGAGCCTTGAAAGACGCTCCCAGATCCGTTCGCTTTGCGCGCGGCCAAGGACCGGGTCGGTCAAGCCATGGAACTTGACGGCAAGCTGGGCGTCGGTCAGCGGGTTCTTGTCATGACCGGGCGGAAAAGCCATTTCCCCGATGAGCGTCGAGCCATCGTCGAGCGTGACCGTCACTCGATTGGGGATTCCATTGGGATATCCGGACGTCAGTCGAGGATCTTCGACCACGGTGGTCCGGGAGACCAGATCGATCAACGCGGGATCGGCGAGCCGACTCTCGGAGAACTGGTCGGCGGTGATGGCCCCATCGACCAGGGCGACCGCCGTGCAATACGGCAGGCTATGGTCGGCCGTCTCGCGCGTCTTCGGCCGCCATTTTTCGGGGTCCTGACCGATGATCTCGACGGCGACGCGGAACGTGGCGATCTCGATCGAGCGAATCCGCGACAGGTCGCCGATTCGCGGTCTCAGGTCGAACGCCACGGCGATGGCCGACTGGCTGTGGTACTCGGCCGGAACGAACTTGATCGAGGTCTTCGGCAGCATCCAGTCCGACCCGCTCGGTCCGCCGAGCTGGGCGATCGTGAAGGGTCCGGAGACCTGTTGCCAGAATCCCATGTCGCCTTCGAAAAGGGGCGCCGGGCCGGTCATCCCGCCCCGGGCGAGAAGCGCCGAAAAGACGCCGTTGCGGGCCGCGTGGGCAAAGGCGCACCCTTTCCACATCGAGAGCTCGCCCGCTCGGGTCAAGCGGAGCGCCGGAGAGGTCGTTCCCGCGATCCCCAGCGCGTGGACGGTCTGCTCATGCGAGAGTCCGAGCAGCTTCGACGCCGCGAGCGAGGTCGACAGAGCGCCGTAGGTGACGTGGTCCCAACCTCGGGCGCGAATGCTGGCGGCGTCGGCCAGACGGCACTGGATTTCATAAGCGACGGCCGCTGCCTCGATCCAGGCCCGACCATCGGCCCCGACCATTTCACCAACGGCCATCACGGCGGCCCAGTTGTCGCTGGGATGCGCCGGTTCGAGCGAGAGATAGGTGTCGTTACAGTCGAGATAACGGATATGGACGCCATTGGCGAACGCCGCCCAGTCGGGCGACGACCGACCGCCGCCGAACAAGGCCGACCCCGGCTCCGATCGAACGGCCTGCGCGGCCTTCCGAGCGATCGAACTCGACGGCTCGTCGAGTGCTCCCGCCGCGCAGGCGAAAGCGTCGAGCAGTCGTCGGCGTGCCTCGACGATCACCGCGTCGGGAAGGTCGTCGAACTTGGTCGCCAGGGTAAACGCCGCCAGTCGATCCGCCAGGGTCTCGCTCATCGTCGGGTCCGCTCCATCGAATCAGAAAGAGAAGCCGGCATCATAACCGGCTCTCCCTCCGGGAGTCCAACCCGAGATCGGTTCCGTCAGGAGGATCGCAATGCAATCTGACAATTGTAGGGTCCGCTATGCCGACCGTGGTTTCGATCGACAAATCTCGAGGGTCTGGTCGTTGCCCTGTGGTCGGGCGAAGCCCGCAACCACGGTCCGCACAGCGGACCCTACCAGACTTTGCAAACCTCCTGTCGATCCCGTCGGC
>JAJYCH010000830.1 GCA_021778575.1 Planctomycetota bacterium | reverse complement strand
TCTCTCGGGCATCCTGTCGGTATCCTGGCCATCCAGATACCAGCGCACAAGTTCCTTGAGATCGCTCGAACCACCCGCGAGCCCAACGGCCACCTTTTGTTGAGCGCACGACTGCGACAGTGTGGCCGAAAGTAAGCTGACGACCATCGCCAGACCAGGGAGGTCGTCGTGACGTTCCGCCGGTTCGGGAAGATCGTCGGGAAGGACGGCCACCGCCTCGGCGATCACTCCGAGAATCTCTCCCGCCTTGTTCAGGAGATGGGGTCGATTGAAGTCGCGGAGCGCTTCGAGATCGCGACGGCTGGACGGTTGGCGGCGGGCAATGGCGACCAGGAGATCGTCGCGGAGCACGCTTCGGAGCGGACGATTCGCCCGGCGGGCATCGGCCATTCGCCATTCAAACAACCGCCGAGCCACCTCCAGGCCACGACGATTCAACATATGGAGACCCGAAAGTCTTCGCCACCGATCCTCGTCTCCCCGGTGGTCGATCGCCTCCAGAAAGTCGTGAAACTCTGCCTCGGCCCACTCGGTCCGGTCGAGTCTCTGAAGTTCACCGGAGAGCTGATCTGCCAGTTCGAGCAGGTGACGGACATCTTCGAGAGCATAGCGTAGTTGAGCTTCGGAGAGCGGCCGACGACGCCAGTCGGTCCGGGTTTCACCACCGAGCAAAGAGACCCGGAGCGCCTGATGGACGAGGTTGCCGAGCGAGAGTGGATATCCAAACCCGACGAATCCGGCGGCGATCTGCACGTCGAAAACCCGGCGAGGCAACAGTCCGGTCTGCAATCGACAGATTCGTAGATCCTCACCCGCCGCGTGCATGATGACTTCTATCGACGGGTCCACCACGACATCCCAAAACACTTGCATGTCACCGATCTTGAGCGGATCAACGACTGCCAGCCGCGTCGCCGTGGCAACCTGAACCAGGCAGAGCACAGGTTCAAACGTTTCTTCGGAAACAAATTCCGTGTCAAACGCGAATCGGCCCGCCTGGCGGATATGATCGACGAGTTCTTCGAGTGCATTCGTTGTCGAGATGAAGAGAACACTCTCGACCGGGCGGTCCGACATCGTTTGAACGCTCGCTCACAAAAATTACTCAGAGGATTGGGACGTTCTTCGGCCCACATCCTGCTTCTTAATTATTTCGTCAAATTGGGTTCCATGCAATAGTGAGAGTATTTTATCCAACCTTCAACCGATCCGATCGAGAAAGTCCTGTACCGCCTCGGCGGTTTCTCCGGGATTTTCGACCGGGGTGAGATGCCCGGCCCGGGAGATCACGGCCAGGTCGCCGAGCGGCAGCAACTGAACAATTGACCGCGACTCATCCAGCGGAACGACCTGGTCGTCCGACCCTGCCAAGACAAGGGTTGGAAGTCGGATCTTCAGAAGGTCATTCGTCCGATCGGGCCGGTCCGCCAATCCCCGGAGCGTCGCCACGATGGTCCTGGCCGGAATACCGGCCATCTTCGACCGCCAGTGCTCGACCAGTTCGGGATGCTCGATCAGGGTGGCCGGTGCAAAGAGGCGGGAAACCATCCCGTCGAGGAACGGCAGCGGATCTCCCGAAGCCTCGATCTGATCCGCCGTGGTCCGACGCAGACGCGCGGCCGACGGGGTATCCGCCGCGGCTCGACTATTGAGAAGAACCAAGCCTTTCAGTCGCTCGGGAAATCGCAAGGCGATCGAGAGCACGACGTAACCTCCCATCGAAAGCCCGCCCAGGACGATCGGTTGATCGAGACCGAGTTTGTCGAGTAGCTCCACAACATCGTCGGCCATTCCGTCCACAGAATAATCGCCTTCAGGCGCGCCGGTGGCCCCAATTCCTCGGAGGTCGGGGGTAACAACCCGGTGATTTGATCCCAGGATCGCCCGGAGCGGCTGCCACATCGTTTGATCGAGCGGAAAGCCGTGCAGGA
This sequence comes from Planctomycetota bacterium, assembly GCA_021778575.1. Taxonomy (GTDB): domain Bacteria; phylum Planctomycetota; class Planctomycetia; order Isosphaerales; family Isosphaeraceae; genus Tundrisphaera. The sequence continues at coordinate 751 of JAJYCH010000830.1, read as the reverse complement.
GAACCACCACCGGTCCCTGCCCCTCTGCCACGTAAGAAAGTTCCATTGGAATGAGTCCTGTCGAGGCGGTCATCAGAGTCGCGAGTGACTCCCCCATTTCGACCCATTTTCCGATTCGCCACAAGGGGCCGCAGGCCGAAAGGCCCTTTGAACCAGTGACGGAATTCACGAAAAGATCGAAGTTTCGGTTGTCAAGATCGGCAATATGGGGTAGATTATATCCTTAGCTGGGATGGCCTTGTCGTACGCATTTTATCGAGGTGCTTCATGTCGGAAGCTGAAGTTGCCGGGTCGGCCGATCCGCTAAAAACCGTGGCCGATGCACTCGAAGCCGCAGTGCAGGCAGCGAAAGACGGGGCGACGAATGCTCGCGAAGCCGCCTCACACCTGATTCCCGAATCGGGAAATTTTCTGGCACAGGTTACCTATAAAGCGTGTTACGCAATCTCCTACGGGCTGGTCTTTCCCTCCGTCCTGCTCGCCCAGTCGATTCCCCAGAACAATGCGTTCGTCCACGGCCTGATCGATGGTGCTCATGCCGCGAAGGACATGGCGGCCGAGATGAAGTCCAAGTCGCCCGACTCACCGACCATCGTTTGAGATCGATCAACTCGATCGTCTCGTTTCTCGACAAACAGCCGAGTAACTTTCGAGCCGCGACACTTCCCCCCCGGTGATCGGTCGTGACCGGGTCGGCCTCCCTTCCGAAGAGATTCGCGGGGCTGGCTCCCGGTCTTCATGAACATCTTCG
>JAJYCH010000829.1 GCA_021778575.1 Planctomycetota bacterium | reverse complement strand
CCAAAGCGGGTGATGGGAATCGAACCCACGTTGCCTGCTTGGAAGGCAGGTACTCTACCATTGAGTTACACCCGCGACAATATTCTCGTCCGAAACGAGCGATAATCGATGGTGATGACGGTTCCTCGCGACAATCCAGATGATTCCAGAAAGGGAGTATCGAGTATTGGTCAGCCCTGGATCTTCGCTCCTCAATGTGAAATCCCACAATCTCAGCGGGATGGGTGGAGCAGGATTCGAACCTGCGAAGGCAATGCCACCAGATTTACAGTCTGGCCCCTTTAGCCACTTGGGTATCCACCCGGCGTTGAATAAACCTGTTGCATGGACCTTAGAGGTCAAATCCCACAGTTCATCCAAGGGCCAGGTTGTTCTCAACAGCAGAACAGAGCTGGCGGTGAGAGTCGAACTCACAACCGTCGGTTTACAAAACCGGTGCTCTGCCAATTGAGCTACGCCAGCCAACTCTTGAGGCCGTGAAATGGACCACTATACCGATCGACGAGGCATTTGCAAGCCGATTTTCGATCGCTCACTGGTTTTTCACTTCCTGGTCGAGAACTCGATGAAATCGACCGCGTCGAGAGGCATCATATGCCCCTCAGGCGCGGTCGGATGGGATATCAGTCAATGCCAAACAGAGATCTTCAATACTGTAATCGAATCATCGTTCCGAGTGCAAGATGGTCTTGGTCGGATTTTCCAATGATTCTTCAGCGGCCAATTTCTCAGGAGCCCGACGGGTTTGGAGCGTCCCTATCGACTCTAAATAGTCGGACAGAACGCCGATAAACAGCCAGAACGATATGCCGTTTCGTTTTTGACGCGAAACCTCGATCGAATCCGTGCTCGGACCCTATCCGAATCAAGGGTGAGTATCGAAAAACACGCGTGAGCAACTCTAGCTAATTTCGACCCCACACGTTTCAACAGTCCGGGCGCGTTTATCGCTCGCTTCCTGTTTTCAGGAAATCGAAGTCGAGTTGATTGACACCGATGATCGCTATACCACAAGAATTCTTCTTTAGCCTGGAAGCACCGATCAGTCGAACCGACATGACCGACAGATATTGCTCGTCGTGACGAGAGTGTCTTTTGCTAATACCACCGATTCGCCGGGTCATGTCATAAGGGGAAATCCTGGGTCTCGACAACCATCCCATCAGATCCATCGCGAAAAGTGGCCCTGGGTATCAACCTTTTGGTCATCTCACGATTCCTGCTATTGATCTCGCGCCCCTGAAAATGAGCGTACTGACGGAACGCCGAGTGAGGGATGAATCCATTTCTGGCTCAATTCGCCAACACTTTCGAAATGCGGACAGCAGCGGATTAATGTTGAATCAGTCCATGGAAAGGGTCGAGACTCACGCGGTCAGCCGATGTCGAAAGGAGAAATACACAATTTCGGACGATGTCGAACTCGACTGAAAGAACGATTTACCAATCGCAGGGATCGGATGAATGAGCGTTCCGAGGTCAACCTCGAGAATCGAACGCTTCACCCAATTTCCCCAACGACCACAAAAAAGTCACGAATCGCGATTGACGGTTGCAAGGGCTGCCGTTAGACTCTTACTTTCCCCGCGAGAATCGTCGAGGTCGGGGAGAAACTGGGACGAATATCGGTCACTGGATCGATGAAGGGATCGGACGCGTGGCGGGCATCAGCAACGAACGGATACGCATCCGGATGGAAGCGTATGATCACACCATCCTGGATCAGTCAGCCAAGGATATTGTCGACACCGCCAAGCGAACCGAGGCGATCGTCCACGGACCCATTCCCTTGCCGACCCGGATCGAGCGGTACACGGTGCTCCGCAGTCCGCATATCGATAAGAAATCTCGGGAGCAGTTCGAGATCAGAACCCACAAGCGACTGATTGACATCGTTCAGCCAACCAACAAGACAATCGACGCCCTGAACAAGCTGAGCTTGCCGGCAGGTGTCGACATCAAGATCAAAGCAGGTCCCTCGGGTTCCTGATTGATCGACGCGGATGTTCCCAATCGGGCTTCGCGTGGGACCGGACGAACCGGTCTCGCCGGTCCTCAAGTCGTCGCTGAGAGTTTCCCTTGAGGAAACTTTGAGCGCCGACCTCTGGTTAAAATCGTACGTTGAGGCTCAACACGAGTCTCCGTGGATGACCCGTTGTCGTGACCATTTGGTCACATCGCGACTGGGACCCTCGATATCGTTTCGAGGATGGATTGGGATGAGAGCCTATTCATGCAAGTGGGACTTCTTGGCCGTAAAGTCGGCATGACTCAGATCTTCGAGGCCGACGGGACTGCGGTCCCGGTGACCGTGCTTGAGTGCGGACCCTGCACCGTGCTCCAGGTTCGGACACCCGAAATTGATGGTTATCACGCCATCCAGTTGGGTTTCGACGACAAGAAACGAAAGAGCGCGACGAAAGCCGAACGTGGTCATGCCATGAAGGCCTCGCCCGATGCCGAACCCAAGCGTTATGTCCGCGAGATCCGCCAGGATATGGCCGCCGAGGGGATCCTTGCCGGGCAGATTCTGACCGTTGACGTCTTTGCCGCCATCACCAATGTCGACGTTATTGGTACCAGCAAAGGACGCGGCTTTTCAGGCGTCGTCAAACGTCACGGATTCAAGGGGCTTCGGGCATCGCACGGTGTGAAGCGGATGCACCGCCACCCCGGTCCGTCC
>JAJYCH010000828.1 GCA_021778575.1 Planctomycetota bacterium | reverse complement strand
CCGCCCACGTGGGGTACGGCGGCCGTCGGCTTCAGGAGCATCAAGCTATCGTCGGGCGAGGCGACGTTGACCCGACGCGCCGCCTGGTCGTCGGTGAAGGCCCGGACGTCGAAGATCGGGTCGTAGCCTCGGAGCGAAAGCTTGAAGCCGTTCTTCCCTTGCGCCGAACCGTGACAGGTTCCCTGGTTGCAACCCAGGCGTGAGAGGACCGGATTGACGTCGTGGACGAAGTCGACGCGGGCCCGGTCGTTGATCCCCGAGACGCTCAGCGCGATCTCGGCCTTGTGGCCACCGAGCGTTACGACCAGCATTCCTCGGCCGTCGGCGACTGGCCGGACCTGGCCGGATCGGGTCACCTCGGCGATTCCGTTGGTCCCTTTCATCTCGACCATCCGGGTCACGTCGATCAGGTCGCCCGACTCAAGCTGGCCGGAGATGAGCACCTGCGCGTAAGCGAATCGGTTGGTGAGGTTGATCGAGGCCGGCTCGACCTTCAAGGCGACGAGTTTGGCCCCTTTCGGGAGGCTCTCAGTCTCGACCGCTTCCTCGGACCTCGGCGTGACCGACTTCGCCAGCCGTTCGCCGCTCGATTCTTGCTGGCTGACCGGCGCCGGGGCGAACTCGCGAATGACCTTGCCGTCGTCGGGGTTGAGAATCCGGACCACGCCGTCGGCACAGGCGGCGGCCAGGCTCTTGCCGTCGGGGCTGAAGGCCACCGCGTAGACGGCCTGAGGGAGTTCGACCTTGGCGACTTGCTTGAGCCCGTCGTGGAGGAACTTCTGGATCGCCGCGACTTCCGGAGCACTCCGGGTCATGGCGACCTTGGCCTGGATCGCCTTCAGTTCGGGAGTCAGATTCGTGTCGAAATCATACGCGAAGACGTGAACCGCGCCCGTGCCGTCGAGACTGCTGCCGGCGGCGAACCGTTTGCCCTGGGCGCTGACGGTCACGCTGTTGATTCGCCCTTTCAAGGGGTCGAACGCGCGGATCAGGTTCGAGTCGTCGCCGATCACGCGGGCGGTCTGGCGATAGATCCGGTAGACCCGGGGAATTCCGTACGAACCGCCGACGATCACCTCGTCGCGACCGGGAATCCGCGCGATCGAGGCAATCCCGCCCTTGAGCGCGCCCGGGGTGATCGAGGTGATGTTGTCGACAAACCGCTGGGTGGCGAACTCGGTGAGCTTGGCCGCCATGTCGCGGCCGACGGAGATCACGTGCGAGCCATCGCTCGAGAACGTCGTGTCGAGCGCCCAGTCGTTGTGCGAGCCCATGAACAGAACCTGGGCACCGGTCGTTGCGTCGATCGCCCGGACGCTGTTATCGGCGCAACCGAGCGAGATCTTCGACCCATCGGGAGACCAGCTTGCCCCATAGACCGTGTCGAACGTGACCGGGACCGACAGGCTGAGCTTCTTCTTGGCCATGTCCCAGACCTGGACTTCGCCCATCCGGCCGGGGAGGCCGCCGGTCACCGCCAGCCGGGTTCCATCGGGCGAGAACCGGACCGACTCGATCCGCTCGGACAGCCCCACGAGCCGGGCGACGAGACTGGAACCGTCGGCCTTCCAGACGAGAACCTCGTGGAACCCGCCGATCGCCAGAAGACTGCCATCGGGCGAGTAGTCGATCGCGCCGAGGACCGGGGGGCGACGGTAAACCGGGGGATGGTCCGGGTCGTAGCGGGTCGAGGCGCTGGCCGGTGTATCGTCGGTCGCTCCCTGGGTAATCCAGTCGGTGATGGTCTTGCGTTCCGCGTCGGAGATCGGCGGCTTCCCCTTCGGCATCTGGGCTTCGCCCTTGTCGGGCGTGATCTGGTCGATCAGATGGCTGAGGTCGGGCTTGCCGGGAGCGATGGCGGTGGATTTCGACTCGCCACCGACAAACAGCCGGTCGAACGAGGTCATCACATAGGCACCCCCGGCCTTCGCCGGCTGGTGGCATCCCTGGCAGTGGGCCTGGAAGATCGGCCGGACCTGGGTGAAGTAACTGACCTTATCGCCCGGTTTCGCCGGATCACCGGCCAGAACCACGCCCGGCAGACCGAGCAACACGAGAGCGCCGAAGAGGCGGCGGAATGCCTTCAGGATGATCATCGCGATCGATTCCTCCACGGTAATCCAGAACGATCCACTGACGGAGGGAGGACCGCCGTTCCCCTCATTCTGGTCGCGAACCGTGGTTGGGAGACGGTTCGAGAACTCGCGCGAAACCCCGGAACGGCAGGTGTCAAACAATAGCATAACACGAACGGACGACGGAAGCACCAGGAGAAGTTCGCGAACCGGAACGATCATCCGGTCTCGACCGGATTCTCGACCAGGCGGACGCGGGCTGTCTCGGCGTTCAGTTCGATCAGGCCGCCGTGCGGCAGACTGGCGTTGAACGGGGTGTGGCCGACCGGATAATTCAGGAGAACCGGGATCTTGAGCCGCGAACAATGCTCGCGGACAACCTCGTCGGTCGCTTTCACGTCGGTCTCGTCGAACGTGCCGATCAGGAGCCCGGCGACCTGGTCGAGCACGCCGGCCAGGCGGAGCTGGGCGAACATCCGGTCGACCCGATACGGTGCCTCGCCGGTGTCCTCGATCAGGAGGATTTTTCCAGCGGGCTCCAGGGCGTAGGGGGTTCCCAGCGTCGAGCAGATTAACGTCAGGTTTCCGCCCACCAGCCGTCCGGTCGCCC
>JAJYCH010000827.1 GCA_021778575.1 Planctomycetota bacterium | reverse complement strand
CATGGTCGGCGGTCTCTCGGTCCCTTATGATGGATTCAACGTCTCTCCAACCTTCCAGATAACTCGTTCGTTTGAGAGCAGGTCATGGCGCCGCCCGGACCCGACGAATCCAGCGCACTCCAGGCGCTTCCGCTCGACCTGTTGCGTCAGGCGGTCGAGATCTACCTGGCAGTCGCGTATCCCCACGGCGAACCTCCACCGGCGGTCCGTCGACGCCTCGACTGGACCCCGGGCCTGCACGCAGGCGAACTCCTGGCCAGGCCGCCGTTTGAACGGGTCGGCAAGACGCCGAACCAGAAGTTGATCTACGCCCTTCGCCTCGGCAATGCGCGCTATCCGCACATGAAGATGCAGATTCAGCCCTGGGACGCGAAGCACGGCTTCCTGCTCTCGGTCAATACCCACGACCACGCCCTGGCGCTCGATCCCAACGCGCCCGACGCCGAGGCGTTCATGGCGTTGCAAGCCGAGAACCACCGTCTCAAGCTCGCCATTGAAAACGCCTGGGACGATGCGGGACTGCCGACGTTTCCGCGCTATCTCAAGGATTATCTGGCCGGGCAGGGGGGCCAGGCAGGAATGGACGTGATTGAGGCGTAGACCGACCGATCAACTCGCCCGTGCCGTCTTTTCGCCTGATTGCCGTCTCGGCAACGTGAACGAGAAGCACGACCCCTGGCCCGGCGCGGTCTCGACGTCGACGCTCCCGCCGTGCATCTCGACGAAGGTCTTGACCAGACAGAGACCCAGCCCAATCCCACGCTTGCCGTACTGGTATTCCCCCGACGAGTGGTGCATCGTGTCGTTCCCGGTGAAGAACGGCTCGAACAGGTGCGAGCAGTCCTCGATCGGAATCCCCTGACCTCGGTCGGTGATCCGGAATCGAATCCAGTCGGGGCCGTCGGAACTGGCTTCGATGGAAATCGTTCCGCCGTCCGGGGTGAATTTGATCGCGTTGACGATCAGGTTGGTCAAGATGTCGGAAATCTTCGACGGGTCGACTTCCGCCGAGCCAAGGTCGGGACCAGCCTTGACCGTGACTTGCTGATCTCTCGCGTTCAGGAACGGCTGTAATTCGCCAATCGACCGCCGGAGTAACGATTCAAGGTCGACCAGTTCGAGCGCGACGCTGGGAACCGGCTGATCGGTCTTGAGCAGCTTGAGCATCCGCTCGACCGTCGATGCCAGACGCTTGCCCGCCCCATGAATCCGGTCGACCCAGGTTCGTTCGGCAATCGTGGCGGCCTCATCCATCGTCAGCTTCCAGAGTTCGGTCAGACCCAGAACGACGGTCACGGGGGTGTTCAGCTCGTGGCTGGCGACCTCCATGAACTTCCCTTTCAGCCGGTTCGCCTCGATCAGGGCGGCATTCGTCTCTTTCAGCTCGACGAGCAAGCGGTTCTTCTCGACGATCAACGCGTGTTGCTCGGCCGCCTTGCGGACCACGGCGACCAGTTCCTCGGACACCCAGGGTTTGGTGATGTAGCGGGCAATGTGTCCCTGGTTGATCGCGTCGATCACGGCCTTGATATCGGCGAATCCGGTGACGAGTAATCGCGTGGCGTCGGGATGGATGCGCTCGGCGGCTTCGAGAAACGCCACTCCCGAAATTTCGGGCATTCGCTGGTCGGACAGGATCACGGCCACGTCGTCAAGTTCGGCCAGCGCTTCGAGGGCGGCGACGGCCCGGTCGAACGTCAGGACCTTGTAATCGAGCCGGAAGAGGTCGTGAAGCGACCGGAGAACCTCGGGCTCGTCGTCGACCATGACGAGAGTCGGCCGTTTGGCGGTCATCCGGAGTGTGGCTTCGGCTCGTTTCATGTTCCGACGATTCCCTCGGATTGCGAATGAAACCGCTTGACCAGAGTCACTTCATTACCCAGACCATTGTGGCGCATCTCGTCGACCATCCCATCGGTGATCAGCAGACCGAATCCCCCTTCGCGGAGACCCAGCTTCTCGCGAATATCCATATGACCGATCGGATTGTCCACCGACGCGGCGTGAGACAACTTGGACCGATCGAAGCCGTTTCCCTGGTCGCGGATCACGATCTCGATCCGGTCGGTGAAGATCCGGTAGGCGATCTCGACCAGCATTTCGGGCTGTTGTCGGTTACCCCACTCGATCGCGTTTTGACCCATTTCCAGCAACGCCTGACGCAAGGCGAGCACCTGCTCGGAACTCAACGGACTGGCCAGGTTGAGGTTCAGGAGAAAGTCGTTGACCTCCTGGAGAAACGTGGTCTCGCTATTCAGTTCGACCAGGATCTCGCCTTCGACCTGGCCTCGCTCCATCCGGTCGCGCCAGGCCCGGGCATCGGCGATGGCTTGAAAAAGTTCCATCGCTCCATACGGTTTGGCCACGTAAGCGTTCGCGCCGACGCGGAATCCTCGACGCCGGTGCAGGTCGTCGCTGAGCGCCGTGAGCATGACGATGGGCGTGAGCCGGGTCCGGCGATCGGCTCGGAGTTCACGGCAGACGTCGAAGCCTGTCGTGTCGGGCAGCATCAGGTCGAGCAGGATCACGTCGGGAGCGGTCGATCGAGCCAGCGAGAGCCCAGCCTCGCCGGTCGCGGCGATCCGCGAGTCGAACTGGCGATAACGGAGCAACCGGGCCGCCATCTCGGCCTGGTCGGGATCGTCTTCGACGATCAGTGCCGTGGGCATCGCCGAAGATGGCTGCG
>JAJYCH010000826.1 GCA_021778575.1 Planctomycetota bacterium | reverse complement strand
GCTGCTGCTGGCAACCGGAGCGTTCTTCATCGCCCAGGGCCAGGCCATGGCGCTGTTCGCCAGCCACCCTGATCGGACCGGCAAATCAACCATTGCGCCGATCTTCGCGCCGATCCTGATCCTGGCGTCGGGGGCACACGTCGCCGCGCCGATGGTCCTGGTCTGGGCGTCGCTGCTGACCTACGAGGATTTCGCCGCGATCCTCGACGCCGGGATCTTTCCCCAGTTCACCGAGACCGACCTCGCCAACGCGATGCGAGCCCGCTCCGTCCTGATCGTCTGCCTGTCGGGCACGACGATCCTGTCACTGGGAGCCGCCTTGCTGATCCACACCAATGCTCGGAGCTTCGACGAAGCCATCGGCCGGCCGACTCAACCCGCCTTCCGAACCCGGAACCTGAAGGTCTCGCTCCTGCACGCCCAGGCGGTCTGCGACGCGGCGGCGAACGCCAGAACCTGAGTGAGAGCATTTTTCCGTGGTCTGGCGTTTGGCACTTCCTCGGATGGGCGACAGCACCCAAAAACCGATCGAGCCCAGAAAGTTTCCCGGAAGTCCTTCCGCTCGGACCGACTCGGCTCTCTGGACGACTCCCTTCCGACCCTTTACTCTGAAAGCAAGGCCGTCACTTCGGCCCGCCCTCCGAAAACGTGCGATCCTCCCCGATCCCTGGACTATTGTAGGAGCCGAAGCGATGACCGAGCCGAAGAACGGCGCGACTCGACGTGATTTCTTGAAGACAACCGGCGCGGTGGCGGCGGCCTCGACCCTGGCCGGCGTGACGATCCCTTCGGTCCATGCCGCCGGCAGCGACATCATCAACATCGCCTTGGTCGGCTGCGGCGGCCGAGGCACCGGCGCGGCCTCGAACGCTCTTTCCGCCAAAGGGGGCCCGCTCAAGCTCGTCGCCATGGCCGACGTCTTCAAGGACCGGCTCGACAGCAGCCTCGACACCCTCAAGGCCGAGCACGCCGCCAAGATCGACGTCCCCGACGACCACAAGTTCATCGGCTTCGACGGCTACAAGAAGGCGATCCAGACCGTCGGACCGGGCGGGATCGTCATGCTGACCACCCCTCCCGCGTTCCGCTGGGTCCAGTTCGCCTACGCGATCGAGAAGGGCGTCAACACCTTCATGGAGAAGCCCGTCACCGTCGACGGCCCGAGCACTCGCAAGATGCTCGCCCTCAGCGACCTGGCCAGCGAGAAGGGCTTGAAGGTTGGCGTCGGCCTGATGTGCCGTCACTGCGTGGTCCGTGGCGAACTCTTCAAGCGAATCCAGGACGGTGAGATCGGCGATATCGTCCTGCTCCGGGCCTATCGCCAGACCGGCCCGGTGGGCTTCACGCCTGTCGAGCCCAAGCCCGAAGGCATCAGCGAGCTGATGTACCAGATCCAGCGGTTCCACGGCTTCCTCTGGGCCAGCGGCGGCTGCTACAGCGACTTCTTGATCCACAACATCGACGAATGCTGCTGGATGAAGAACGAGTGGCCGACCAAGGCCACCGGCACCGGAGCGCGGACCTATCGCGACAATGCGATCGACCAGAACTTCGATACGTACTCGGTCGAATATGCTTTCGATGACGGCGCGCAGTTCCTCCTCGAAGGCCGGAACATCGCCGGCTGCAAGCAGGAATTCGCCAGCTTCGTCCACGGGACCAAGGGCTCGGCGATCATCTCGCAGAGCGGCCACAGTCCGGCGAAGTCGCGAATCTTCAAGGGGCAAAAGATGACCAAGGACCAGGTCGTCTGGTCAGGCCCAAAGACCGAGCCCGACCCCTACCAGCTCGAATGGAACGACCTCCTGGCCGCGATCCGCGACGACAAGCCCTACAACGAAGTCCCCCGAGGAGCCGCCGCCAGCCTCGTCACCTCGATGGGCCGGATGGCCGCCCACACCGGACAAGTTGTCACCTATGACGAGATGCTCAACTGCAAGCACGAGTTCGCCCCGACCGTCGATCAGCTCGTGATCGACGGCCCCGCGCCACTCCAGATCGACCCCAAGCTCGGCCACTATCCCTATCCGCAGCCGGGAGTCGTGGTCGACCGGGAATATTGATCCAGACGAGAGAGCGATGCCGGCCGGGAAAGGTCGGCATCGCCTCGTCTTTGTCGAGGAACCCATCCATGAATCTTCGACTGCCGGAACGTTGGGAATCGTTCGTCAAATCCCAGGTGGAGAGCGGACGGTTCGCCTCTGGCGAGGAGGTCATGGGCGAAGCCCTGACGCTCCTTGAAGCCAGGATCCGCGACGAGGCCGAAACCCTCGAACGCATCCGGAAAGGCCTTGCCGACGTTGATGCTGGCCGGACTCAACCCTTCCAGGACGCCATTGCCGAAATCCGGGCCCAGGCCGGAAGGCAATTCGACCCGAAGATTGTCGCCAATTTTATTGGGCTTGCACCCCGTTTCTCGGCAATCTTCGAGGAATTGAGGTAAAGCGGTCTGGGGCCTCGGTCGGAAGGCGGCCCGGCCCCCTTTAGAATAGTGCCCCGGGCCTCAGAATCTATGATATTGTATAGTGTCCATCTTGGTATACAGTTTTGTAATTTCTACCAATGCATCAAACACGAGGCAAACCGATGTCAGATGACGAACGGACGAGCGCTACCCCGAGTCACTATGTCGCGATAGGCGCTTCCGCTGGCGGCCTCGAGGCCATCGAGTCCTTTTTCACCCGCCTGTC
>JAJYCH010000052.1 GCA_021778575.1 Planctomycetota bacterium | reverse complement strand
GTTCGGCTTCAGCGAACTCCGGGAGGACTCATCAGCTTCCAGGCGACCTGTCACTGCGAGCAGCAAGGCTGCCGTGATCAGCGCCACCGTCGCGCGGGACCGTCCCCATTGTAGATGTCGTTGCTTGCTCATCTTCGCTCCGGTTCCAGACAACTTCCTGTCTGGCATTGTCGAACAGCGAATGGCCAATGTTGCTGTCACTCTACAATTCCCGGTGTGTGGCTTCAAGCTGGGAGGGACGGCGGTATTGATCGGCGAGGATGGCAGGCCTCAAGCCAACGATTGCAAGGTGCCAGGAAAAACATAAAAACTCCAACATGCAACAACAACCCGATGCGGGCATAGCTCCCGACTCTGGAACTTTTCGGCAGAACTCCACTCGTTCCCACGGAGGACCGTGAGAACGAGATTTTTCACTCGAACTCGGCAATTTCCGGAATCGAGAGCTATGCCCATCCGATGCCCCGAGAGCAAGCTTGAGCACCTACGTCCTTTCATTCGGTGAATTGGACTGGTATTCTCGGCAGGATCTCTCCTTTACCCTTGCGGAGTTTCGAGTCGTGAAGCACCAATATGCCTGTCTTGCTCTCGCCCTGATCCTGGGTCCGGCGGTTTCCGGCCTCGCGGCCGACTCTGCACAGCCGGTGAGGATGGGAAGTGGTTTGATGACGTTCGAGACGGTTCCGGGGTGGGGACTGGGTCCCGACGGCAAATCGATCATCGGGTCCACCCACGGCGGCGTCGCCGTCGACAAGGACGGCAACATTTACACGAGCTCCCACGCCGGAATTTTCGTTTTCTCACCCGAAGGCAAGGTGATCCGCAGCTTCCTCGGCGACAAATACGCCGACATGCACGACATCAAGATCCGTGATGAATCTGATGGGATGTTCCTCTACGGCGCTCGCAATAATAACGCCGAGGGAATCAAGCTCAACGCGCTCAGCGGCGAGATCGTCTTGAAGTTGCCATTCCCGACGGAATCGGGGCTGAAACTGACCAAATTCAGCCCCACGGCCATCACCGTCGCACCGAATGGCGATATCTTTCTCTCAGACGGATATGCCAGCAATCACATCTTCAAGTTTGACAAGACCGGCAAATACTTGATGCACTTCGGAATCAAGGGCGACGGGCTCAAGGAATTCGATACGGCTCACGGCATGACGCTCGACACCCGTTACAATCCGCCCCGGTTGCTGATCTGCGATCGCAATCATAAACCCAAGGGGCGACTCGTCCATTACGACCTCAACGGCGAGTTCATCGGCGAAGTCGTGACCGGTCTCGGGATGCCGACGTCGGCCTCGGTTCAGGGAGACTACGTCTCGGTTCCGGACCTCCAGGGCCGGCTGGTCGTCCTTGACAAGAACAACACGATCGTCTCTGTCCTCGGCTATAACGCCGACCCGGCGAAAGGGGGAAACTATAACGTTCCTCAAAAAGATTGGGTCGAGGGAGTCTTCAGCGGCACGCACGGATCGTGCTGGGATAAGGACGGGAATCTTTATGTCCAGGACTGGAACGTCTCGGGCCGGATCATGAAGTTGCAACGGGTGAAATAGCCACGAGCACCCGATCGGCTACATCGAACCCGTCGGCGGATGGGGCGAGAACCACCCGCGGTTCTCGCTCGGTTCGCCGCGTCCTCGTCGAGCCAGGGCAGGGGAGCGGTCCGGCAACAGGAGGATGGTAAAGCGGTCGGACAATTGCAGGGTCCGCTGTGCGGAGCTTGGTTTCGGTCCACAAATTACGAAGGACTGGTTGTTGACCCGTGGTCGGGCGAAGGCCAGATTCACGGTCCGCACAGCGGACCCTACCAGACTCTGCAATCCTCCTGGGTCCGGCAACGGAACGCGTGACCTGACGTCCCCGGCGCGGTACGCTCAAGAGCGACCCGATCCATCCAGGAACCCGATCCGATGCTGATCAACACCGGTTCACTGATCCTCGCGCTCGCCGGTCTGACACTCGCGGACGACCCCGCGAGGGAGGCCGCGAACCGCGTCCGGGACGTTCTCGCCGACAAGTGCCTGGCCTGTCACTCGGCCGACCCGAAGAAGGGTGGCCTGGATCTCAGCCGTCGCGAACCAGCCTGGCAAGGCGGTGAAAATGGGCCGGCGATCGTGCCGGGCAAACCGGGCGAGAGCTTGTTGATCGAGAAGCTCGAAAGCGGCGAGATGCCCCCGGGCCGAGCCTTGAAACCGGAGGAGATCGCCGCGTTTCGCGACTGGGTGAAATCCGGCGCGGCTTATGAGATCGAACCGGTGATCGCCCGGCGAGCCGGACCCGACTGGTGGTCGCTCCGACCGATCCGCAAACCGGAGATCCCCTCGGTGAAGGATCGCGCCTGGGTCAAAACCCCGGTCGATTCCTTTGTTCTGGCCCAGCTCGAAAGCGCTGGCCTGGAACCGGCTCCGGAGGCTGATCGCCCGGCCTTTATCCGTCGGGTGACGTTCGACCTCACCGGCTTGCCGCCCACCCCCGAGGAAGTCGACGGATTCGTCGACGATCGCGCCGCGAACGCTTACGAGACACTGGTAAATCGTCTGCTGGAGAGCCCTCGTTACGGCGAGCGCTGGGGCCGCCACTGGCTTGACGTCGTGCGATTCGCCGAGAGCCACGGCTACGAAACAAACAACCTCCGGCCCGACGCCTGGCCCTATCGCGATTACGTGATCCGTGCCTTCAATCGCGATCTCCCGTTTCGCCAATTCGTCGAGGAACAGCTCGCCGGCGATGCCTTGCCTGATGGCGACTGGTTGACCCGGTCGGCCACGGGCTTCCTCGTCGCCGGCTCTCACGATGTAGTCGGTAACCAGGAACCGTCGGCGGCGCTCCAGCAGCGCGTCGATGATCTGGACGATATGGTCGCGACCACCTCAACCGCCTTTCTCGGCCTGACCGTCCAGTGCTCCCGCTGCCACGATCACAAGTTCGATCCGATCTCGCAGCGCGATTATTATGGTCTTCAGGCGGTTTTCGCCGGGGTCAATCATGCCAGCCGCGACGTCGCTCGCGACGATCCCGACGCCCGGCGCGAGGCCGAAGTCGTTCGGGCGGAACTGGCCCGGATCGACCAGCGGCTCGACCTTCTCGAACCACTCGCCCGACCTCATGGGTCTGGTCCAGCTCGAAGTCCGATCGACCCGGTCCGGAACGTCGAACGGTTCGAGCCGGTCGAAGCCCGGTTCGTCCGGTTCACGATCCGGAAAACCAGCGACGGCAGCGAGCCCTGCGTCGACGAGCTGGAGGTCTGGTCGAGCGGCCCCGAGCCGCGCAACCTCGCCCGGGAAGGCCGGCTTTCGGCCTCGTCGAGCCTGGCTGGTTATGATATTCATCGGCTTGAACATTTGAACGATGGTCGTACCGGAAACGCGCGAAGCTGGATCTCCGGCGAGGCAGGGCAGGGCTGGGCGCAGGTCGAATGGAAGTCGAGTGCCCGGATTGACCGGGTGGTCTGGGGACGCGATCGGGACGGTGCCTATCGCGACCGGACCGCCAGCGATTATCGGGTTGAAGTCGCGACCGAGCCGGGCCAGTGGCGGGTCGTCGCCTCGTCGGTGGACCGGGCTCCGCGAGTCGGTCCAGCGGAGCGGCTCGAAGCGAATCGGCCGGAATGGGACGGCCTGATTCGCAAACGGAATGACCTTCGCAAGCGGCTGGAAACGCTCGGTTCATCGATCAAAGTTTATGCGGGAACTTTCACGGAGCCAGGACCAACCCATGTCCTGAGGCGGGGCGACCCGACGCAGAAGCTGGACGTTGTTGCTCCATCGGGGGTCAAGTCGGTCCGGCCCGCGCTCAGCTTGTCCTTGGGCGCTCCCGAGGCCGAGCGGCGGCTGGCCCTGGCTCGCTGGATTGGCGATCCGGCGAATCCCCTGTCGACTCGGGTCCTGGTCAATCGGGCCTGGCATTACCATTTTGGCCGAGGGCTGGTCGCCACCCCCAGCGACTTCGGGTTCAACGGCGATCGGCCGTCCCACCCCGAATTACTCGACTGGCTCGCAGCCGAATTTCAGACCAATGGCGGCCGGCTCAAACCGCTCCATCGGTTAATCGTCCTGTCGAGTGCCTATCGTCAGTCGAGCCGGCTCGACGAGCACGCGCGGTCGATCGATGGCGACAACCGCAAACTCTGGCGGTTCTCGCCGCGACGGCTCGAAGCCGAGGAGATCCGCGACGCCATCCTGAGCGTCGCCGGGACGCTCGACCTCTCGACGATCGGCGGACCAGGTTACGATCTCTGGCAACCGAATACAAATTATGTGGTTGTGTTCACTCCCAAGATTGATCTGGGACCCGACACGTTCCGGCGAATGGTTTATCAGTTCAAACCCCGGAGCCAGCCCGATCCGACCTTCGGAGCGTTCGACTGCCCGGATGGCGGGCTCGTCGCACCTCGGCGGAATAGCTCGACCACGGCGCTTCAGGCGCTCAACCTGCTCAACAGCCGGTTTCTTCTCGATCAATCGAACCGCTTCGGCGAACGGTTAAAACGTGAAGCCGGTGAAGACCCTGCAAAACAGGCCGATCGAGCCTTCCGCCTGGCCCTGGGTCGGCCCCCAACCGCCGACGAACGGCAAGGCGCCTCGGCCTTGATTCATGAACATGGCGCGAACTCTCTGGCCCGAGCGCTGTTCAACTCCAATGAATTTCTCTACGTTCCTTGATCTCTCCGAGGACTTGAGTGATGTCCGACAGACCTCTCAGCCTGGGCGGGCACCGCTTGCTCGATCGTCGGCGGTTTCTTGCCAGGCTATCGAGCGGCATGGGCGGAATCGCCCTGGGCGCACTCCTGGCCGAGCAAAACCTGCTCGCGGGCGAGCCCACCTCGGCGGTCGGACTGCCGCATCATCCGGCCAAGGCCAAGCGCGTCGTTCATCTGTTCTGCACCGGGGCGGTGAGCCATCTCGACACCTGGGACTACAAGCCCGAGCTGCTCAAACGCCACGGCGAACCCCTGCCTGGTGGCGAGAAGCTCCGGACGTTCCAGGGGGAAAATGGCAACCTCGCCCGGAGCCCCTGGGCGTTCCAGCCGCGGGGCGAGTCGGGCAAGATGACCTCCGACCTCCTCCCTCGACTGGGTCAACTGGCCGATGAGATCTGCTTCGTTCACTCGATGACCTCGAAGACCAACACGCATGGACCGGGCGAGATCTTTCTGAGCACGGGATTCACCAGCGAAGGCTATCCCAGCCTCGGCTCATGGGTCTCCTACGCGCTCGGGACCGAAAACCACGACCTGCCCGCTTATGTCGCGATTCCCGACCCTCGGGGCGTCCCCCAGCAAGGCCCCGCCAACTGGGCGGCCGGATTCTTGCCCGCGATGCACCAGGGGACCGCGTTCAACGCCGACAAGCCGATCCCGCACCTGAATCGACCCGGCAGCCTCTCGGAAGCGGATGATCGAGCCTCGCGTGATTTCCTGAAGAAGCTCAACGACGACCATCTCCAGCGCCATCCAGGCGACGCCGAGCTTGCCGCCCGGATCGCTTCGTACGAGCTTGCGGCTCGGATGCAACTGGGCGCTCCGGAGGTCTCCGACCTGTCCGGTGAAAGCCCAGCTACCCGAAAGCTTTACGGTCTGGACGATTCCAACGCCACGCTCGCCGGATTTGGCCGGAACTGCCTGCTGGCCCGCCGACTTCTCGAACGCGGTGTCCGGTTCATCACGCTGTTTAACGGTGCGTTCGCGATGGGCGAGGGGAATCTGAACTGGGACGGCCACCGCCAGATCGCGTCGGACTACAACCGACACGGGCCGATCCTCGATCAACCGGCCGCCGCTCTCCTGAGCGACCTGAAAGCCCGAGGGCTACTTGACGACACGCTGTTCGTCTGGACGACCGAATTCGGCCGGATGCCGACGTTTCAGAAAGGAACCAACGGCCGCGACCATAACCCGAGCGGCTTTACCGCCTGGCTGGCCGGAGCCGGCGTCAAGAAAGCCTTCAGCTTCGGATCGACCGACGAATTCGGCCACAAGGCGGTCGATCGCGTCGTCGACGTCCACGACTTCCACGCCACGATTCTCCACCTGCTGGGAATCGACCACGAACGATTGACCTACTACCATAATGGCGCCCATCGACGATTGACAGATGTTCATGGAAAGGTGATTCGCGACCTGTTGACTTGATCCGACCGGACCGGCTCGCGATTTATGATTCGTGACGGTGGAGCGGCGGGCTCGCTCGGACTACAATTCGAGGCTGGACTGTACCATCCATCAAACCCGTACAGGGCGAGCACTCTCAAAATGTCGATCACCAGTACCCCACTCACCGACCGTGCCTCGTGGAAATCGCTTGAAGCCCATTATCAGGTGATCCAGGCCACGCACCTCCGCGATCTTTTCGCCGCCGACCCCGCGCGAGGCTCCCGGTTCACGGCCGAGGCGCTTGGAATTTATCTGGACTACTCCAAGAACCGCGTGACCGACGAGACTCTGGGGCTCCTGATCAAGCTCGCTGAAGAATCGGGGTTGAAGGCCAAGATCGACGCGATGTTCCAGGGCGAAAAGATCAACATCACCGAGAACCGCGCGGTGTTGCATGTCGCCTTGCGCGCGGCTCCAGGAGAATCCATCATCCTTGATGGCGTGGATGTCGTGCCTGAAGTCCATGCCGTGCTCGACAAGATGGCTTCGTTTTCCGACCGGATCCGTTCGGGCGAGTGGAAGGGGCATACCGGCAAACCGATCAAGAATATTGTCAACATCGGGATCGGCGGGTCGGACCTCGGTCCGGTCATGGCTTACGAGGCGCTTCGTCATTACTCGCGACGGGACCTGGTCTTCCGGTTCGTCTCGAACATTGACGGGACCGATTTCGTCGAGGCCACGATCGACCTCGACCCCGAAGAAACCCTGTTTATCGTCGCTTCGAAAACCTTCACCACTCTTGAGACGATGACCAACGCCCGGTCGGCTCGCGACTGGTCGCTGGCGAGTTTGAAAGATCCGGCGGCGGTGGCCAAACACTTCGTCGCGCTCTCGACCAACGCCGAGGAAGTGACCAAGTTCGGGATCGACACGGCCAACATGTTCGGATTCTGGGACTGGGTCGGCGGCCGCTATTCGATGGACTCGGCCATCGGCCTGTCCACGATGCTCGCCATCGGTCCCGATAATTTCCGGGCCATGCTCGACGGTTTTCATCAGGTGGACGAGCACTTCCGGACCACGCCCCTGGAACAGAACTTGCCGGTTCTGATGGGCTTGCTGGCGATCTGGTACAACAACTTCTTCGGTGCCCAGACCGTCGCCGTCTTGCCCTACGAACAGTATCTGAAACGGTTTCCGGCCTATCTCCAGCAGTTGACGATGGAGAGCAACGGCAAGCACGTCACGCTGGGAGGGTCCGAGGTCAACTATCAGACCGGACCGATCTACTGGGGCGAGCCTGGAACCAACGGTCAGCACTCGTTCTATCAATTGATCCACCAGGGGACCAAGCTGATCCCGTGCGACTTCATCGCTTTCACTCGGGCGCTCAACCCGATCGGTCGACATCATGACCTGTTGCTGGCAAATGTCTTCGCGCAGGCCGAGGCTCTGGCGTTCGGCAAGACCTCGGCGGAAGTCGCGGCCGAAGGTACGCCCGCTCGGTTGGTTCCGCACAAAACGTTCGAGGGAAATCGTCCTTCGAACACGATCATGGTCGACGAGTTGACACCCAGTTCGCTCGGCAAGCTTGTCGCGCTTTACGAGCACAGTGTCTTCACCCAGGGAGCCATCTGGGATATCGACTCGTTCGACCAGTGGGGCGTGGAACTCGGCAAGGTTCTCGCCCAGCGGATCATTCCGGAACTCGAAAACACCGAGGTCGGCTCCCTGACTCATGATAGCTCGACAAACCTTCTGATCGAGCGCTATCGCTCGGGCCGGACTGCAAACGTCTGATCGAACGGAGTCCCGCTCGAAGCCGCATTTTGGCTCACTCGAATTCAGAAACGAAAAGGTGGCAGACTCATGACAAGATGAGACTGTCACCTTATTGTCGTTGCCAATTGTAGACATCATGCTGGTGTGGATGTTCGTTCTCTTCCGCTCTGCTATACTGTGCCATCGCGTCGGGGACTTGGCCCGATCGACTTACCGCGAACCATCGAGCGGCCCTCAACGACCCAAAATGAACGCGTAAGCGCAGGAGGGCAACGTTGCCCGATCCCCACGTCATCACCGATGACTCTCACGATTATCGTCACAAAATTTGCGTGATGACCTAGGGTTCTCTGGCGGATTGATGGTTTATTGAAGCCCGTCCTCCCGCAGAGGAACAGGGATTTTGCCGCTCAGCCGGAGATAAGGCGCATGTTGCAGAGTGGCCATGGAATCGACAACAGAATCGCCCGGGATTTGCCATCCTACACGGTTGAACGATTGCCGAAAGAGTCGCAATCAATCAGCCAACCAATCCGCGAGTTCTTTCGCCCGAGGAAGCCTGGGGATCTGAACGCGGCCGGTCTTACGGCGTCGCAGGTGGAAGGGCTGATCCTGAAAACGCTTCAGGGGGTCGGCACCGGTTCGGGTCGGTCGATCGCGTCCGAACTGGGTCTTCCGTTCGCGCTGTTGCTCGATGAGCTGCAACGGCTTCAGCGGCAAAAGCTGCTGATGTATGCGAATGTCGCCGACATTGGCGACTATGATTACTCGCTCACCGAGGCCGGTCGGTCCCGGGCACGCGAATATAGCGACGAATGCGCCTACGTTGGTTCGGCTCCGGTCTCGTATCAAGACTATGTCGCGGGAGTGGCCGCGCAGTCGATCGCCGTCGAGCGCCCTCAGGTCGAGCAACTGCGCCGGGCGTTCTCCGACCTGGTCATTTCCGACGAGATGCTTGGCGTTCTTGGTCCGGCGATCAACTCGGGTCGAGGGATGTTTCTCTACGGTTCACCGGGTAACGGCAAGACAAGCATCGCCGAGCGGATCACCCGCTGCTTCGGCAATTCGATCTGGATTCCCCGGGTTCTTGACCTGGGCGGCCAGCTTGTCAAGCTGTTCGACCCCTCGGTTCACGAGCCAATCAGCGTCCCGAACGAACCGCTGTATCGCCGGGCCGATATCGACGCGCGATGGGTTGAGATCCGTCGCCCCACAGTCGTCGTCGGTGGCGAGTTGACCATGGATCGACTCGAGATCCGCTACGACAAGGTCTCGCGAATCAGCGAGGCCTCGCTCCAGATGAAAGCGAATAACGGGACACTCCTGATCGACGACTTTGGCCGCCAGCGAATGGCCCCGGTCGACCTGCTCAACCGGATGATCATTCCGCTCGAAAAGCGGTATGACTTCCAGACCCTGAGCAACGGCAAGAACATTCGCGTGCCGTTTGATCAACTGACCTTGTTCTCGACCAACCTCGAACCCAAACAACTGGTTGACGAGGCGTTTCTCCGGCGAATCCCCTACAAGATCCAGGTCACCGACCCCGACGTCTCGACCTTCCGCCACCTCTTTCAGGTCATGGCCGATAAACTCGGATTTGACAAGCTGCCCGAGGATTCAATCGACTACCTGATTGAACATCACTACAATCGAGTGAACCGTCCGTTTCGGAGCTGTCAGCCGCGCGACCTGCTTCAGCAGGCTCGGAGCTACTGTCTTTATCACGACCAGCCCATGGTCGTGACTCGCGAAATCATCGACTTCGCCGTCGGATCTTATTTCACGACCATGTGAACCCAAGCCAGTCACTACTGCGGTGGCTCGACGCGGCCCCTCACACCATCCTTCTGCGGAAAAGGGTGGAGTGAGGGGTTTCGCGTTTTCGAACCGGCAAGAACTGGTGCCCGGTTCCGAAATCGATTAACGGGGGCTGGCCGCCGTCCCGCCGGAACTCACATCCGCCGAATACTCGGAATTGGTCCCCGGAATGACCCCACCAGGACGAGACGTGCTTCCCGCCGCGCCCGAGCTGGGACCGCCGCCGGGACCGGCCACCTTGCTATTGACGTCGCTGCACCCAGTGCAAGCCAGCAAGTTCACGCTCAGAATCACGGCTCCGATCACCCACTTCTCTCGATTCCCGATGATCATCAGATCGCAACCTCTCGGAGAAAACGTGCGCCGACTCGGAACGGACCACCCGCCGGTCGGACCTTCACTGGTTTACGCAATTCGGGCTCCATCGTCGACAGATCTTCGATCCCTCGCTCTGCCTCGCCTCACCACAATCGGTCCCGGTCGAGCCGTGAGATCCACCGGTCCTCCGAATTCCAAGACTCACCGAGCCGGTTGAAAATCCTGGCCGAACACTGCGTACCAGGCCTTCAACGGAACAAGTTCGGCCTTCGCCCGGTCGGTCGCCGCCGAAAAGATCACCGGTCGAGGAGCCACGAGCGCGACGAGTTGCGGCAGGTCAAACTCTTCCAGGAGCCCGAAACAAAAGCGATCCGGAGCCTGGTCAAACGGTAGATTCGCCTCGATCGGTTCTTTCAAACTTCCCGGTGCCTCGCGAAGTTCCAGCGAGCCGATGACGGCGGGCTCGAGCCCGGCGGCCACGAGCGCGACAACCGACGAACTCGGGCCGACCGCGACGATCGAGACCGGTTTCCGGGAAGAGTCATGGATCATCCGGGCGATTGATCCAAGTTGCGCCGCCTTCAGGCCGAGCGGACGCTCGCCAACCGTCGACACATACAGGTTCCAGAGCCAGGCCTTCTCGGCGATCTTTGACTCACCCGTATCAAACAGGTCCACCGTCAGAACCTTTCGCCCCTTATCGAGTTCATCGAGAGCCGCCGCTTTCGCTGCGTTTCTACCGGAGTCGGCGATCAAAATCGTGACCCCGGTCGGTTCACCACGACTCAGCTCGACGGCGGGGATCGTCCACGAATCACCGATCCGGAGCTTGAGGTGACTGGCGGTGATCGCCTCTTTCGTCTCGGTTCGGATCGTCTCGGGACGAATCCCGTTCGGATGATAATGGATGATCTCGCGGAGACGTTCGGATCGAGCGGCCTGCCAGGCGGTCGCGGCATTCCGCTCGCCGGGCAAGACCGGTTCACGCGGTAGATCCTTGCTTCGGGCGAGCGCCAGCGAATGCAAGGTTGCCTGGCCGGCCGGCAAGGCCACTCGAAGTTGTTCAGCCGATTTGATTTCGGATTCGACGGCGATCTCTTCGGCCGAAAAGTCGGCCAGGCCGGGAAAGAACTGGTCGCCCACCATCCGATAGAGGGCCTGCCGATTATCTTTCAGATAGTTATGTGTTCCCGGATCTTGGTTGACATGGGTCCGGAGCCTGCTTTCCTGGCCATAAAGCCGGTAGATCGGCGCGGCCGCGTCGAGCAGCGGAGCCAGCGCGTGGTCGGCCGCGAAACAGCAATTGTCCTTGGCATTGAAGGTCAACAGAGCCGCGCGAGGGGCGAGCATCGCGGTCATCAAGGCATAGTCGGTGACATTCGCCAGGTCGACCGGAGTCTGCTCCGAATCGCCCAGGTCCATGGCGAAATGGGCCCGGGTCCGGAAGCTCGAATAGCCGGCCACCGGCACCGTCAAGGCGACCCGGGTATCGAGAGCCCCCAGAAAGATTGTTTGCCAGCCGCCACCGGAAAGTCCGGTCACCCCGATCTTCGCTGGATGGACGTTTTCGTGCGAGAGCAGGACGTCGATCCCGCGCGTCTGAAGCGAGTAGAAGACCGCCAGTCCGCTCGTTCCACAGAGATCGAGATGGTTAAGGATCGTATGCTGATTTTCTGGATTCTTGAGCTCACCCATTCCGATCCAATCCACATTCAAGGCGATCACGCCGCGCCTGGCCAGGTTGATGCAGCGAACCTGCTTGTAATCGGCGAACATCCCTTGCGGATCGTGCCCGTCGAAATTAAGGACTGCGGGAACCTTCCCGTCGAGTTTCTCGGGCTCGTAAAGCAGTGCCGGTATCCAGAATCCGGGAACCACTTCGTAACGGAGTTTTTTGATTCGATATCCCGGCCCACCCTCGATGGTTTCTTGCCACTCGACGTGCGTCGGTGCTTCGCGCCATTTTCTGGCCTCGCCGCGATAGACCACTTTTTCGAGCGTGTCCCGACGCATCCGATCGGCCAGGGTTTGCCAGCTTGCCAGATCCTTGATCTCGGGCATCACGGGAACCTTCGACTCGGCGAAGAGACGGATCTCGGCCAGCCCGGTGTCGGGACTGATAATCGGTCGAGCCAGCATCTGCTCGACAAAATCGGACCGTCCGTCACTCCCAAAAACGAACGAGCCTCTACCCAGAATGAGAACCAACGCGATCACGAACCGCGTACCGATCATAGGAACCACCTCGGCTGGACATCCGGAAACCACCGCAGTAGAGAATAACAGAGAAAGCTTCGCGAAACAGGTCCGTGATGGCGGATATCCGGGTTGGACCGACGACTCGAACTCCGAAGTGCTTGGCGTTTAAAACATAATATCATGTTTTAAATTTAAATCGTTTCCTCGTTCCCACGGTCCTCCGTGGGAACGAGTGCTCAATGGCAGGTGGCGTTCAGCGAGAAGTCTGCATTTCTCGATCGATCCGTCGAGGGGCTTCGAGCCTCGGGCGAGGCCCACCGCGACTTCACTCCTTTTACTTCAAGGGCAACGAGGTCAGGAGGTTGCGATCCTCGAAGACGACCCGGTCGCGGCCGGTGTTCTTGGCCTTGTACAGTGCCCGATCGGCGTTCTGGATCATCCGACCGGCGTCCTGAAATCGACCGGGTTCGGCAAAGTCGCCACCGAAGCTGGCGGTCACCCGGACGTGGTGGCCGGCGGCCTCGATCGGACGGGCCGCGAGCAGGAGTCGGACCTGTTCGGCCACGTGCCGGGCCTGCGGAATCCCCGGCGTGTTCACGGCCAGAATGAACTCCTCGCCACCAAATCGGGCGACCAGGTCTTCGGATCGGACCGACTCGCGGAGGATATTCGCGACCAGTCGGAGAACCTCGTCTCCCACGCCATGGCCGTAAGTGTCGTTGATCCGCTTGAAGTGGTCGATATCCAGCAGAAGAATGGCCAGGCCATGACCGACCCTTCCAGATCGG
>JAJYCH010000825.1 GCA_021778575.1 Planctomycetota bacterium | reverse complement strand
CGGTGGCGGCCGAGGTCGTTCCGGCGGCGGTGGTGGTTACGGCGGCGGCGGCGGCGGCTACGGTGGTGGTGGCGGCGGCGGCTACGGTGGTGGCGGCGGCAAGCGTTATTGAGCGCTGGCGGCTGGTCATGACATGACATCGGTCGGGACCGATCGGCTCGCGTCGGCGTGATCGATCGATTGTCCCCTGACTTCCCTGACAACCGGCTCGATCAAATCGGATCGGATCACAAATTTCCGGTCTCTTGCCTTCTGGCAATCCAGAAGGCGAGAGCCGGATTGTTTCGTTTCCGGTTTGAGCCCTTGATCCCCACTCCTACAATTCGAGCGGGCGATTGTCGGTGGCGCATGTCTCGGGACGGGAATCGCGGTACAAGCTCGGAGTCTTCGTCGATGCGTTTGACCCGATGGGTGGGCTTCGTTCTGGTTGGCCTGGCGTCGCCGATGGTCGCCGGTTGTGGCGAGAAGCTCCAGAGTGCTCCTCTGGCGAGCGTCCAGACCGAGGTTCAGGTCGCGCTGCCGGTGGTTGAGGATGTGATTGAATACGAGGAATATACCGGACACACCGACGCGATTCTGAGCGTGTCGGTCAAGTCGCGAGTGACCGGTTACCTCCGAAAGAAGAACTTCCTCGACGGGCAGGACACGAACGAGGGGGACATCCTCTACGAGATCGACGACCGGCCTTACCGGGCCGTCTACGATGGCGCTCTCTCGACGTTCGACAAGGCCGAGGCTCACCTGAAGCGGCTTGAGGCCGATTTCAAACGGGCTTCTCACCTTTTCCAGAGTGCGAATATCGGCAAGCAAGAATTCGACCTCATATCGAGCAATTTCAACGAGGCCCAAGCCGCAGTCGACGTTGCCCGCGCTGGTCTGGAGACCGCCCGGCTGAACCTCGACTATACCAAGATTCGTGCTCCAATGTCCGGCCAGTTGAGCCGGACACTGGTGGACCCCGGGAATCTCGTCCGCCAGGAGACCACGATTCTCAATGACATCGTCAAGACCGACAAGCTCTACGTCTATTTCGACCTCAGTGAAGAATCGATGGGTCGGGTCAGCAACCTGATCCGTGAAGGAAAGGTCGATCAAGCAATCGGCGAGAAATATTCGGTCGATGTCGGTACGTCGGTCGATGAGGATCGCCACAACGACGCGGCCGGCCACCTCCGCGACCTCAAGGCCCAAGGTCGAACGCCCACGCCGGAAGATCTTGTTGTTCCGCCCGAGTTTCCCTACACGGGGCTCGTCAACTTCAGCGAGAATAGCGTGGATGCCGCGACGGGAACCCTCCGTGTTCGCGGGATTATCGACAACCCACCCCCTTATATTCTTACTCCAGGCTTGTTTGTCCGGGTCCATCTGCCCTACGGTGCTCCGCATCCCGCCCTGTTGATTCCCGATGAGGCGATCGGTTCGGATCAAGGTCGGAGCTTCGTCTACGTCGTCAATTCCGCCGACGAGGTCGTCTATCAGCCGGTCAAAACCGGCCCCATCTTTCACAACCTGAGGTCGATTACCGAGGGGCTGAAGGCTGATGACCAGGTCATCATCGACCCGGGGGCAATCCGTCGGGTTCGCCCGGGGGCGATTGTTCTCCCCAAATTCGACCCCTCCAAACCTGCCCCGGGAACAGCCCAGCCAGCACCCGCCGCGAATGGCCCGTCGAAGCCGGAAGCTGGTTCCGACCGACCCGCACCTCGATGAATCGGCGGATCGTCCTCACGGCGATGGGATCACTCGGCGACGTTCACCCTTACCTCGCGATTGCCCTCGAATTGCAGGCCCGAGGCCACTCCGCCGTCGTTGCCACCAGCGCATGCTACCGGACCAAGGTCGAGTCGCTCGGGCTTGAATTTCAGACGTTGAGCCCCGACTCGACCTTCGTTACCGACCCCGATCTCGCCCGCCGGTTCATGGATTATCGCTGGGGAACGGTTCGCGTCATCCGGGAAGTAGTCCTGCCGGTTATCCGTCAAAGTTATGCCGATACGCTGGCGGCTGTCGGCCGCCATGCCGACCTGCTGGTCTGCCATCCGCTGACCTTTGCAACTCGTCTGGTCGCCGAGAAGTTGGGTATCCCCTGGGTCTCGACTCATGTGACACCGCTCGGTCTCTTCTCGCCGCACGACCTCCCAGCGCTTCCCGTCCTTCCCGATCTGACCCAGCGGCTCCGATGGCTTGGTCCTCATATCTGGGGTCCGCTGGGTGAGCTGATGACGCACGCCACTCGCCCCTGGGCCAGACCCATCGATCAACTTCGATCCGAAATCGGTCTCCCCCCCTGCCCCGACAACCCGCTCGTCGATGGCCACTCGCCAACGCTGGTCCTGGCACTCTACGCGGAATGCCTTGCCCCGCGCCAGGTCGACTGTCCTCCTCAGGTGGTCTATACCGGATTTCCCACTTTCGATCGCGACCCAGCCCGGGCCATGTCCGAAGAATTGAGCCGATTTCTCGACGACGGGCCGCCGCCGATCGTCTTCACGCTCGGAGTAACGGCCGCGATGGTCGGTGGCCATTTTTTCCGTGCCAGCAGATCCGCCGCCGAGAAACTGGGCCGCCGGGCGATCCTGATCATTGGCCCAACACAGATCGATGATTTCTCACCATTCTCCGATCAACATTTCACCTGTTCTTATGTACCGTTTTCAAAATTGTTCAGTCGATCCTGTCTGATCGTTCACGCTGGAGGGA
>JAJYCH010000824.1 GCA_021778575.1 Planctomycetota bacterium | reverse complement strand
GTCCACGCTCCGGGCGCGAAGCTGCTCGTCGCCTCCGACGCCGGCGATGGCTTCATCCTCGCCGAGGACGACGCGATCGCCCAGACCCGGTCGGGCAAGCAGATCCTGAACCTCAAGGACGGCGTGATCCAGGTCTACTCCGAGCCCGTCCCATTCGAGGAAAGGTACGCTTCGATGACGACCATCGACCCCGATGCCTCGCTCCCGTTCGTCCTCGACGGCGTCCAAATTGCCATGATTCCCGCGTCCACGGTTCTTTGATATTGGAGGAAATGACCGTGTCAACCGTCATGGAACCGCCCATCGATACGACTGCGGAAGAGTCCCCATACCTCTTCAGTACCGAAGAATTTTATCGCTTGCTGGAAAGTGAATTCTTCCCAAGCGAAGCTCGCGTGGGCCTCTGGGAAGGGCGGATCTACGAAAAGATGTCCAAGACTCAGGCGCATGCCGTGGCCGGTGACAAGGTCCATCGGACCCTGGATCGCGTTCTACCTGGAGGCTGGTACGTCGGCGGTGAGAATCCTATCACTGTCAGCGCGAACAAGGCACCTTTGCCCGACCTGATCGTCCTTCGAGGCGAACCCGACGACTACATCGATCACCGCCCAGATCCCGCAGACGTGGGCTTGGTCGTCGAACTGTCTGTGACAAGCCTGAAAATCGATACCGGACCCAAGCTTGCCGCTTATGCCTCAGCCGGTATCACGGCCTATTGGGTCATCAATCTCGTCGACCGTTTGATCCATGTCTACGCCAAGCCGGTCGCAGCCGAAGGCCGCTTCGCCTCGACGGCAACCGTCAAGCTGGGAGAGACCGTTCCCTTGACTCTCGATGGCGTCCAGGTCGCCCTGATCGCCGCGTCCGACTTGCTTCCGATCCGCTAATCTCACCAATCATCACACAATCACCCAGGATCGACCCGAAGAAGAGCAACGCCGAACCCGCCTCGATGGAAGCACGGGCCTCCGAATTCCGTGACGCTTATGCCCGCGTGAAGGCAGAAATTTCCAAGGTCATCGTCGGTAACGACGAGATCATCCACGGTATCCTCACCTGTTTGTTCGTCGGTGGGCATGCGTTGCTCGAAGGGGTTCCGGGGCTGGGCAAGACGCTCCTGATCCGGACCCTGGCCGACACGCTGTCGCTCGACTTCAACCGGATCCAGTTCACGCCCGACCTGATGCCGGCCGACATCATCGGCACCAACATCGTCATGGAAACGCCCGACGGCAAGCGGTCGTTCCAGTTCCAGCGCGGGCCGATCTTCTCGCAGATCGTCCTGGCCGACGAGATCAACCGGGCCACGCCCAAGACCCAGTCGGCGATGCTCGAAGCCATGCAAGAGCACTCCGTCACCGTCGGCGGCACGATCCACACGCTCAAAGAACCGTTCTTCGTCATGGCGACTCAGAACCCGATCGAGCAGGAAGGAACCTATCCGCTCCCCGAAGCCCAGCTCGACCGGTTCCTGTTCAAGCTCGTCGTCGGCTACGTCAGCCGCGAGGAGCTGGCGATCGTCCTCGACCGGACCACCCGGAACGAGAAGCCCAAGGCCAACCAGGTCATCACCGGCGAACAACTGATCGTGATGCAGAAGCTCGTCCGCGAGGTGATCGTCGCCCCGCACGTCCAGGACTACGCCATCCGCCTGGCGCTGGCGACGCACCCCGAAGGCCCGTTCGCCGTGCCGATTACCAACCAGTACGTCCGCTGGGGATCAAGCCCCCGCGGAGCCCAGACGCTGGTCCTCGCCGCCAAGGTCCGGGCGTTGCTCGACGGTCGGTTCAACGTCTCGTTCGAGGATCTCCGCCGGGTCTATCTGCCCGCGCTCCGGCACCGGACCTTGCTCAACTTCGAGGCCCAGGCCGAGGGGATCAGCACCGATACCGTGCTCCTGAAGATCCTCGACGCCGTGCCCGAGAAGGCCGAGGAACGAACTCCGGCCAAGGCGGGTTGAGCAATTGGGATCGCCTCCTGCTACAATGACAATTGTCGGGTTCGTCACTCGGACCCGACGACAAACTCCTCCACGACGAACACCCATGACGACCCTGCACGACATCTACGATCCGCCCCCCGCGCCGATCCCGTGGGCGCCGCCCAAGGCCGAACCGCTGAACTGGACGTTGGGCGACCTGGCCGTCCTGGCGACCTTCAGCACCTTGATCCTGGGCGCCTCCGCACTCGCCTGGCGGATCGAGCCGACGATGGCGTTCCTGATCCTGCTGGGGGGAACGCTCGTGATCGTCGAGAGCTGGTTCACCGCCCTCGGCTTCCTCCACCGAAGGCCGATGACCAGCCTCAGCGAGCGCTGGAAAATCTTCATCGCCGCCCTCGTCCCCTGGATCATCGGACTCGGGATGGCGGCGGCGTTGAT
Organism: Planctomycetota bacterium; assembly: GCA_021778575.1. GTDB lineage: Bacteria > Planctomycetota > Planctomycetia > Isosphaerales > Isosphaeraceae > Tundrisphaera. The sequence continues at coordinate 323 of JAJYCH010000824.1, read as the reverse complement.
GTTGGGGTTGTTTTATCTGTCGGATCGGTCGAGTTGAAGGACTCAGGACTCAGTTCAAGCGTTTCCTCTGCCTTGGCCCTGCGTTTTTTCTTCTCGTCGGGTGGGCTCGGCCCACCTCTTGAATTCCAGGTGGGCCGAGCCCACCCGACGTTTGCGGCGGCGATTGATCGATTCCACACTTCAGGAGCGAGCAGGGCGGGATTCAAAACTTCGGAACAAGCGCCGCTGACTGGCTGCTGAGTCCTCAGTCCTGAGTCCTGAGTCCTTCGATAAACGATGACCGCGACTTCCCCGCTGCTCGAACCGGAATTCCTGCACAAGCT
>JAJYCH010000051.1 GCA_021778575.1 Planctomycetota bacterium | reverse complement strand
TTGAATAACGGCGGGAGTCTGGAAAGCGTCGGTCGCTCGAGTTCGCGAGCCTGGACCGATGCGCCCGACTGGACCCAGGACGCCCTGTTCATGGATCGGCTCGACGAGTGGTGCAGTACCGGCCGGATCGTCTACGACGATTCCGAACTCCGCGAAGCTCCCACGCCGAAACCGGCCGCCTCGGCCATCGCCCAGCAGGTCCACGAAGCCATCCGGCGGAAACGGATTCTGGCGCTGATGCTGGGTGATACATCGATGGGCATGATCAACGGCTACTTCGGCCCGAGGGTGCTTTATCCCATCGGATTCAGCGAGCACAAAGTCGACCAGGCCTGGCTGATTGACCGGGCGACTTCGATTGACAGCGACCGAATCGAGGCGGCGTTTCGCTCGGTTCAGGAAAAGGGAGTCGAATTCCACTGGCGAGAGACCGATGCCGAGGATTTTACCGAGAACGCCACCCGCGAGCAGCTCCGGGTCTACCTCGCGGTTCTCGACCTGGTCGATGAGTTTCAGGCCGACTGCCTGGGCTGGCAATACCAGCTCGGACTGCTGAACCTCTTGCCGCCGAGCGACTTCTGCGAGGGGTTGTTGAACTCGCACGCCCGGCCCGAGTCGAACGGGCATGTCATCATCACGAGTACCGAGGCCGATCAGGGCAACCTCGTGCCGATGGAACTGATGAAGCGCGTCCTCGAAGCGAAAGGAATGCCCGGCTCCGTGATGTTCCACGACGTCCGCTGGGGGGCGATGCACGACGGCCGCTGGCTCTGGGTCTTGCTCAACTCGGGAAGCTGCGGAGCGTTCGCGTTCAACGAAAATCTCGAACGACTTGAAGGAGTTCACAGCTATCGACAGCCCCGAGGCTATTTTCCGGTCCCCGGAGGAACGTTTGCGGGCGTGAGTCGGCCGGGACCGATCACCTGGGCCCGAGCCTGGATCGATCGGACCGGAGCCCTGGTGCTTGATCTCGGCCGGGGCGAGTCGGTCGAACTCCCCGAGAGCGTCCGTGAATCGTGGTGGCAAGGAACCACCCGCCAATGGCCGTTCATGGCCGCCGACCTGGGCTGTTCACCCACCACGATCATGGCGCACTACATGAGCAACCACATCGCCGTGGCTTATGGAGATATTTTTGACGAGATGGTCGCGCTCGGTCAGCGGCTCGGTATCAAGATCCGCGTGATCGCGTCGCAAGCGTGACAGGCTAAAGCGTCATCAAAGCTGAGCGAGCGCCTGGTTCAGGTCGATCCAGAGATCCTCGACCGCCTCGATTCCGACCGAAAGCCGGATCAGACCCTCGGTGATTCCCTGTCGGGACCATTCCTCGGGGGTCTGGAACCGATGACTGGTGGTCGTCGGATGGCTCAAGGTCGTGGCGACATCGCCGAGGCTCGGAGCATACGGAATATGGGCGAGCGACTTGATGAAGCGCTCGGCCTGGACTCGTCCGCCAACGTCAAAGCTGACCATGGCCCCGAATCCCGATTTGAGGATCTGGCAGGCCAGCGCGTGATCGGGATGGGCCGCCAGCCCGGGATAATTGACCTGGACGACCGAGGGGTGTGCTTCGAGCCGATGGGCCAGGTCGAGAGCGTTCGCCGTCGACCGTTCGGTCCGGACGGCGAGCGTCGCGATCCCCCGGAGGGCCATCCAGCTATCAAACGGATTGCCGGTCAGGCCAAAGGTCGAGGCGATCGGTGTGATCCTGGCGATATCCCGCTTCGAACCGACCAGCAGGCCAAGCGTGACATCACTATGACCACCGATTGATTTGGTCGCCGAGTGAATGACGTAGTCGGCCCCCAGCTCCAGCGGACGGCAGAGCAGGGGGGCGAAAGTATGGTCGACGGCCAGGGCCACACCCGCCGGCCGGGCGACCTCGGCGAGCCCCGCGATATCGGCGACCCGCAGGAGGGGATTCGACAGAGTCTCGACAAACGCCAGGCGTGTCCTGGAGGTCAAGATCGCCCGGAGCGTTTCGGGACGTGACTGGTCGAACAGGTCGTACTCGACCCCGAATCGGGCGAGTTCCCGGGCCACCAGCAGCGTGGTCCGGCCGTAAATTCCTTCGGCCAACGCCACCCGATCGCCGTGCTGGAGCAGCCCGAGCATCAGCGCCGACTCGGCCGCCATTCCCGAGGCACAGACCAGCGCCGCCTCGCCGCCTTCGAGTTCCGCGACCTTCGAGGCGAGCTGATAGGCGTTCGGGTGAGCGTCACGGGCATAGACAAACCCGCGCATTTCCCCTTCGTAGACGGCATCGACCGTGGCGACGTCGGCGAACTGGTAGACCGAACTGAGCTGGAGCGGCGGAGCCAGGGGCGGGATCGTCGAAGGGGGGGAGACCGGTGGACGGGCGCAGACTGTGGCGGGATCGGGTGCGGTCGGCTCGGACATCGCGGATGACTTCCTCGGAGGCGAGAGTTCGACAGGTCAGGCCAGAGACTTACGGTGAATTCGACCGGCCTGACCGAGCAGGTCGATCGCCTCACCGAGTTCCATCAGTGCGTGTCGGAGCTTTCCTTGCTTTCGAAGCTTCGAGGCGATCCGGCGCTGGTCGGTCAACGAACTCCATTCGACGGGCCAGGCCTGTTCCACCGCGGTTTGCTGCGTTTTCTTGACCAGGTCGGCCATCCGGTCGACCAGTTCCTCGCTGATCGGGCATTCGCAGGTCCGGTAGATGTGTTCCTCGACCGTCGTCAGCGATTTTTTCTTGGTTCCCAGGAGTCCGGAGATCCCCTTCATCCAGCCGGCCTTCCGACCATCACCCATTCCGGGAGCGCCGGCCATGGCGGGAACGTCGGTGGCGCTTTCGGGTTCGACCCAGGGGCCAATCCGGGCGATGATCACGGTGATATTGTCATGACCGCCGCGAAGATTGGCGAGATGGAGCAGGTAGCGGCAGGCGTTCTTGGGATGAAAGTTGCCGGCGAAAGCGCCCAGTTCGGCATCCTCGATGGGACCGGAGAGACCGTCGGAACAGAGCAGGAAGACATCGCCGGGCTCGACGGGCAAGGGGCCTTCGATGTCGACCTCAATGTTCGGGTCGGGTCCCAGGCTCCGGGTGATCACGTTCCGGGGGACAGCCTTGCTCGCCTGCTCCTCGGAAAGATGGTTACGGCGGACCAGTTCCCAGGCCAGGCTATGGTCGAAGGAAAGCTGATCGATCCGGCCGTTTCTGATCCGGTAGACCCGGGAATCGCCAACATGAGCGATCAACGCGCCATCGGGCAAGAGCAGCAAGGTGGAACAGGTGGTTCCCATCCCGGCGAAGTCGCGATTGGCCGTCGCCTTGCCGTGGATCAGCGTGCCGACTTCCTTGTAGGCCTTGGCGATCGCCTCGGACGGCGTGCCTTGCTTGGCCTTGGAATAGTTATGCGGGATATTGTCGCATGCGAGCTTGCTGGCAAGCTCGCCCACGGCGTGGGCACCCATGCCGTCGGCAACCATATAGAGGTGGCCACGGGCCTTCCAGCTCTCGGCCTTCGAGGAGCGGACGACCGTGTGACTATCCTGATTATTCGCACGCCGCATGCCCGTGTCGGTGGCCGCGGCGTCGACGATAATGTCGTCCCAGTTCACGACGCAGCCTTATCACCGTGCTGACTGGAATAAACTCCACCGACGCACGAGGCGGTGGATTTATCGGATCTCAAACGATGTTAAGCCGTTGCCCTGACCCAACCTTACGACCTTCACTTCATGGGACCACGACCGAGTTTACCGCGAGTTTCGCCGGGGTCAACCTCCACGATCAATCCAATCTCCCAATCTATCATAGCCCTCTCCCAAGATCCGGGAAATATTCAATCATTGGCGAATAATGGTCAAGGTTGAAGATGATTGAGTGAGTGTGTCATCGGCTGGAGGTTCCTCCGCACTGGTAGGCAAGAATCCCTACTTGATGTATGGTAGTTTGTGACGATGTGCCCCCACTTTCTTTCGTGGAAATTTCCTCATCGATGAATTCCCCTCTTCAGCTTGATGCTTTTCGTTACACGAAGACCACGCTTGGCAACGGAATCGACGTCATCGCCCGGAGGCAAGGGCCGTTGCCGCAGGTGGCGGTCAACCTCTGGTATCACGTGGGCTCAAAAAACGAAGAGCGGCGTCAGAGAGGGTTCGCACACCTTTTCGAACACCTGATGTTCGAGGGATCGGAGCATTATCCGGGCGACTTCTTCAAGCCGCTCCAGCGGCTCGGAGCCAGCATCAACGGCTCGACGTCCTCGGACCGGACCAACTATTACGAAGATATCCCCTCGGCCCACGTCGAGCTGGCCCTGGCCATGGAATCGGACCGGATGGGCCACTTCTTACCGGCCCTCAGCGACGAGAAGATCCGCAACCAAAAAGATGTGGTCAAGAACGAGTATCGCCAGAACGTGGCCAATCGGCCTTACGGGATGGTCGGTCGGCTGATGGCCGAGGCAATGTTTCCGCCGACCCATCCTTATAGCTGGACTACCATCGGCGTGATGGAAGACGTCGAGGCCGCGACGCGCGACGACTTCGAGGCCTTCTTCCGGCGCTACTACGTTCCCGGCAACGCCAGCCTCGCCCTGGTCGGCGATATCGACGAGGATCGCGCGATTGCCCTGGCCGAACGCTATTTCGGCGATCTTCCGGGCGGCTCGAAATCGGTCCGGCCCTGGACTCCCGACCCGTCGTTGACCGATTCGTTCGCGATCAAGGTTCACGACCGGGTCCAGCTCGACCGGATCTATCTGGCCTGGCACACGGTCCCACAATTCTCGGTCGACGACGCGGCCCTGGTGCTCCTGGCGGATATTCTCGGCCGAGGCAAGTCCAGTCGACTGTTCCGGAAGCTCGTGGTCGAGCACGGGATGGCCCAGGATAGCTCGGCTTATCAATCAGGCCGCGAGCTGGCCGGAACTTTCGGCGTGACCACCACGCTCCGCCCGGGACACTCGCCGGAGCTGGCCCGAGACCTCGCCGATTCCGAGATTGACCGGATCGCCCGCGAAGGCGTGACCGACGCCGAACTTGACCGCGTCAAGAATGCCCGGGTCGCCGGGTTCATTTATGCGCTCGACAATGTCGGCGGGTTTGGCGGAGTGGCCGACCGCTTGAACGCTTACAACACTTATCTGGGTGATCCGGGGCGAATCACGTCCGACCTCGACCGCTACCAGGCGGTCACCGCCGAGTCGATCCGCGCGGCGGCGCAGACATTTCTGATCGGTCGGCACCGGGGGAGTCTCACGGTCCTGGGGCGGTCGGCGACGACGACCTTACCGCCGCTTGACCGCTCGGTCCGTCCGGCTTCGGCGACGGCGAGCCCGTTTCGGGCGGCATCTCCCGAGATCCTCCGGCTCAAATGCAGAATTCCCCTCTGGGTCATTCCGCGCCGGGATCTGCCGATCGTCGCGGCGACGTTCGTCCTCGACGCCGGAGCGGCGACTCATGGCCCCGGATGTGGCGGACTGGCGGGGCTGACCGCCGATTTGCTCGACGAGGGGACCACCACGAGAACCTCGCATGAGATCGCTCTGGCGGTCGAGGGGATGGGGACTTCGTTGTCGGTCTCGGCGGGCTGGGATGGCTCGTATGTCGGTCTTCAGTGCCTGACCAACCACCTCGAACCGAGCCTGGACCTGGCCGTCGACGTCTTGCGGAACCCCGGTTTTCCGACCGACGAGTGGGAGCGGATTCACGGCCAGACCCTGGCGGGACTAAAAGCCGAGCGTGACAGCGCCGAGGCCCGAGCGTCGCGAATGCTCTTGCGGGTCCTCTACGATCACGACCACCCGTATCGAATTCCGGTCGATGGCGACGAGGCGACCGTGGCCCGCTTGACCCGTGACGACCTTCGGGCGTTTCATCGCGATCGCTATACCCCGAGCAACGCGGCCTGCGTGGTCGCGGGCGACGTCGCCCCGGAGAAGATCGCCGCTTTGCTCGATGAGCGGCTGGCCGACTGGGTAAGCACCTCGCCCAGGCCGACGGAAGTCCGTGAAATGCCTCGCCAGTCGCGCTCGAGGATCTTGCTGCTCGACCGGCCCGGGGCTCCTCAGGCAGTCGTCCGAGTGGGCCAGGTCGGTACGCATCGGCTTGATCCCGACTACACCGAATTGATGGTCTGGAACCAGATTCTCGGCGGTCAGTTCACCTCACGGCTCAACGCCAAGCTCCGCGAGGAAAAAGGGTTCACCTACGGAATTCGGAGCCACTTCGATTTCCGGCGAGGTTCGGGTCCGTTCGTCGTCGCGTCGTCACTCCAGTCGGATCGCCTGGCCGAAGCGGTGGCCGACCTCCGGGCCGAGATTGTTGGCCTGCTGGACTATCGACCGGCCAAAGCGAGCGAACTGGACGACGCCCGCCGGTCGTTGATCGAGGGCCAGGCCCGCCATTTCGAGACCCCTTCGGCTCTGGTTTCGCGCTACGCCGGCTTGTTTCTTCATGGGCTGCCTGCCGACCATCACGCAGGCTTCGCCGACCGGCTCGAATCGGTCACGCTGGAGAGCCTCCGGTCGGCGGCGGAACGTCGGGTCGTGCCCGATTCCTGGACGTTCGTGATCGTCGCCGACGCCGAAGTGGTCGCCCGATCGCTCGGCACTCTCGGCTGGGCGGAAGTCGAGCGATTTGACGAGCACGATCAATCGATCGAGCCGGCGGCCTGACAAAAGCGCGATTCGTGGGCGAATCAGCCGCGCGTTTTTCGTTCTGGAAGGAAGCGTGAGTTTCGATCCGAAATCGTGCGTCAGGTTCACGGATTTCGCGACCGAGGCTAGCCGCTGGGCGTTCGGTTACCGCTATAATGAAGAATGACCCGTCCGGCGCTTTCCCCCTCGGTTGAGTTGATGGGTCGCGGTCCGATGAATATTCGGCGAATACCGCGCGTCTCTCTGAGTAGCCCCTGATTCCGTTGGGCACCGCCCGGGGATTGAGATCCATGCGTCACGACCGACCACGATGGTTCCGAGTCGCTCGAGTCCGGGCGCGCCGCTTTCTCGCTCGATTTGACCGGACCGCGCCGCTCTGGCTGGTCTGGTTGCCGTCCTGGGGCGTGAGTTTGCTGGTCCACGGTGTCGCGCTGGTGATCCTGGCCACGGTGGTCTACGTGACCAACCAGCCTCGCCGCGAAAAAGAGTTCGACTCGACGATCATCTCGCTGGCCGACCAGGATTTCTCGACGCTCGTCCCGTCCGATCAGGTTGGCGACCCGTATACCGAAGCGACGAGCGAGAAGTCGCCATCGATCAGCTTGAGCCCGTCGGACTCGGGGATCAGTCAGCCGACGATGGCGGCGGATCGCGACTTCACGCCTCGGCTGGCGATGCTCAATCGGTCGAGTAACAGCAAGTTACCCAGTCTCTCGGACGTGGTGACCGCTCCCAAGATTCATGCCGAGGACATGACCGCCCCGTTCTCGGGCCGTTCGGGTGCCTCCAAGGCCCAGTTGATCCGTCGTGAAGGAGGAACCTCCGCGTCGGAGATCGCCGTCCAGAACGGACTCGACTGGTTGATGCGCCACCAGCGCAAGGATGGCGGCTGGAGTCTCGACGTACGCGACGAGTGCAAGACTCCCCCCGGTTGCCCCGAGGATGTCCACGTGGTCTCGGATACCGCGGCGACCGGTCTGGCGCTCCTGCCGTTCCTGGGCGCGGGGCATATCCACACGCAGCCGAGCCGCTATCAGGAACAAGTTCGTCGAGGCGTCGACTGGCTCATTGCCAATCAGCAGAAGTCGGGCGAATTATTCCTCGGCGGACAGATCCACTCGCAATTCTACAGCCACGCCATCGCCTCGATGGCGCTCTGCGAATCGTACGGACTGTCGAAGGACCCCAGACTGGCCGAGCCGGCGCAGCGGGCGATTAACTTCATCGCGCAGTCGCAGAACAAGTATGATGGCGGCTGGCGTTATTATCCGGGAGCGGAAGGGGATACGTCGGTCTTTGGCTGGCAGATGTTCGCCCTTCGGAGTGCTCGACTGGCGGGATTGGAAGTGCCGAAGTCGGTCATCAAGGGATGTGCTCACTATCTCGACGTCTCGTCCTGCGACAAGCATCGGACGACTTATAGTTATCTCCCGGGCGGACTCCCCAAACCGACCATGACGGCGGAGGGGTTGCTTTGCCGTCAGTATCTGGGCTGGACCCAGGATAACCCGAACCTTCAGACCGGAGTCGCGGGAGTCTGGGCGGATCTCCAGTCGTCGAATGAGCGGAATATCTACTACTGGTATTACGCGACCCAGCTTCTCCACAATATGCACAACAAGGCGTGGCGGCAGTGGAACCCGCGGGTCCGCGACGGTCTGGTCGCCAGCCAGATGACGACCAAGTCGTGCGACAACGGGAGTTGGAGCCCGTTCGTTCCGGAGGCCGACGTCTGGGGAATCCGGGCCGGGCGACTTTACCAGACGTCGCTCTCGATCCTGACTCTCGAAGTCTATTATCGCTTCCTGCCGCTCTACCGGAACGACGACCCGAAGAAAAACGACGAGCCTGCTCCGAAGCTTTGATTTGATGGAAAGCAAGACAAGTCACAAACGCCAACGCCCTGATCACTTCCAGCGAAGTAGTCAGGGCGTTGGTGGCTTGTACGTCTTGACTCTGATCAATCGCGTCCGGACCGCTTGCGATCAGGGCTGAAACTGACCGATCGGGATTTTCTTGTACAGCACCAGTTGCGCGACCGACAGACTTTTCGGGGTCAGTCCGGCGGGAATGAAGTAGATCAGGTCGCCAGGTTTCGCGTAGGTGATACTTCCCTGAGTGACCTGGGTGACCGACATCCCGTTGGCGCTGGGCTGGATCGTGTACCAGTTCTGGCCGAAGCCAGTGACCTTGACGACCCCGCTGCCGTCAACGATCGAATTTCCGACCAGGTGCATCCGGCTGGGGATCGCGTATTCTTCGGGAGTCATCCAGTAGACGACGCCGTAGGTATTTTGCTGGTCGGTGTCGAAGGCCGAGAGTGTCCGGTTGAATCCGTAGAGATTGTTCACGGCGGGGGAAACCAGGCTCTGGTCGGCCCCTTCGTAGACGTCCAGGTGATCGGCGATCACCACGTTGGACCCTGCTTCCGGTCCGGTGACCTCGATCACGGATCGGTTGGTGAGGGCGTTCGTCGTGCTCGGCCAGCGGATCAGGAACTGGCGGATCTGGTCTGCGGCGATCGGAAATTCCTGGCCGGCTTGATTCTGGATGACGATCCAGGGATTGTTGACACTGATGATCTCGGCCCAGATTCCCTGGGGTGGGAGCCGGGTTTGCTGAAGTCCGCCGGTGTTGAAGGTGTTGTAGGCACCGTCGGCACCGTAGGGATTGGGTGTGACGATGCCAATCTGAGCGCTGGCCTGGAAGACCGAGCCACCGGCGATCAAAAGCCCCAGAGCCGTGGCGACTGCCAATCTCACGCGGATCTTCATGGTCGAGAGATCTCCGATCGCGTCGAGTGGACCGAGCCTCACGGCCGATCGGCCGTGGTCCGCTTTTCCAGACATTCTAAATTTACCACTTTGTGGCGACGGAATCGAGTCGTCGCCATCGATTTTTCGCGACCAATCGACGATCGAGGGACGACGTTGACGTCGGATCGGTTTGCGGCGGCGGTCGAGTTGCCGTAAACTAGAATAATATCGGCCTTCCATCGAGTGAGTGCGCGGAATTTCTTGGCGGTGATCTTCCCGGAAGGATGCATTCCTCATCATGAGCCAGCCGGATCGGACATCGGCGTCGACGGACACGCCGCTGAACTGGGGATCAGCGACCCCGGCCCCTCGCGCTCGCGACTTGACAGGGGCTTCCCTCGGGGATTTCCAGGTCGATAAGCTCCTGGGTCGAGGGGGAATGGGCGAAGTCTATCTGGCCCGACAGATCAGCCTGAACCGCCTGGTCGCGCTCAAGGTGCTCCGTCCCGATCTGACGAATCCCACCTATTTGAGCCGGTTCGAGGCCGAGGCTTGGTCGGCGGCCAAGTTGAATCATCCGAATATCGTGCACATTTACTCGCTCGGGATCTTCGAGGGGCTACGGTTCATCGCGATGGAGTATGTCCAGGGGACAAATCTTCGCGAGTATCTGATCAAGAAGGGCACACCCGACCTCGCCGTTTCGCTCTCGATCATGCGCCAGGCGGGAGCCGCCGTGGGGGCGGCGGGTGAGGTGGGCCTGGTTCATCGCGACATCAAGCCCGAGAATCTCCTGCTCACCAAGAAAGGGCAGGTCAAGGTGGCCGACTTCGGCCTCTGCCGGAACCTCGACGATGACCGCCACCACGTGACGCAACCTGGCGTGACGATGGGCACGCCGCTCTACATGAGCCCCGAACAAGCTCGCGGCCAGGCAATGGACCATCGGAGCGACCTCTATTCGCTCGGGGTCACCTATTACCACATGCTCGCGGGGCAACCGCCGTTCCGGGCCGATAATGCTCTGGCGCTGGCGATGAAGCACGTGGTCGATATCCCGATCGACCTGTCGGTCCATCGTCCCGACCTGCCGCCCGAGCTTTGCAAGCTGGTGATGAAGCTGATGGCCAAGGCACCGGCCGATCGTTACCAGTCGGCCGCCGAGATGCTCCGCGACCTGAGCAAGATCCGCGAATCCCTTCAAGTCTCGGCGCTGGCGACGGCCACCGGTTTCGCGGTCATCGACACGACGCCGCGAGAGGTCTTCTCGCTGGTCGACGCCAACTCGAAATCGAAGTCGAAATCCCACACAAGGCCGGCGATCACGGTCGCCGAGGGGCGTCCCGTTCTGGTTCGCCCCCGGGCTCTCTTTCTCGTGGGGGCCGCGTTTATCGGCCTGAGTCTGGGTGCCGTCATGGGCTGGAGCGCCCGCCCCAAAGACCTGCTGGGCGTCGATCAATCCGCGCGACCCGCCCCTCCGGCGCTCTGGATCGCTCCGGACTGGGAGCGGATCGCCCAGAAGGATTCGCCCGCCTCGCAATATCGGTTCGCCCAGCTTCAGGTCACGCCATCGGATCGTCAGGCGGCGTTCGTCGCGGTCTCGGGATATTTTCCCAATGACGCCGACTGGACGTCGCGGTCGTACATCCAGCTCGCTCGCGAACTGTTTCAAGCGAGGGACGGCGAACGTCTCAAGGCGTTCGCCGATGTCCTGGGAACCTCGACGCATTATGGCCGGAACGAGGTCTTGACTCAGGTCATCTTGCTTGGCGCCGCCGCGCTTGAGGGAGATGCGGAAAAGTTCACCGGGCATTTTGACAATAGTAATTACGCGGTCATCAATAAATTGTTCGACCCCGGAATCGTCGACTTCAGCCTGGAGATTGCTTTGCGTCTCAAGGGTGACGCCCGGCGGTTCCGTTTGTCAAAGACCGTACAGGATGGTTTGACCGATGTTCAGGCCCACCTGATCCGCCGCCTGATGGAAATCAAAAGACGCGACCTCCAGGGTTGAATCGATCGACCGATCGAACGCTTTCGTGTTGTTCTCGCCTGGCTCTCTCTTCTGATAGCGATCGGGACTCGATCACGGAGTTGCTTCCATGCCGTTCCTCAAAAAAGTGAGTCCCGAGCCTGCCGGGCAACTGATCGAGATCAAAGGAGAGACGTACGTCATCGGTCGCCTCCAGGAATGCCAGCTCGTCCTCGACTCGACCGGGGTCAGCCGGAAGCATGCCGAGATCCGTAAGGCCGGCGACCGCTACACGCTGGTCGACCTTCATTCGCGTAACCTGACGTTTCTCAACGATCGGAGAATCAACCCCGACGAAGCTCCACCGGTTCTGGCCGCCAACGACCGGATCAAGATCTGCGACGTCGAGTTCGTCTACTTCCCGATCGTGCCCCGAGACCCGGTCCGTCCGCTCCACCCGGCGTTGCCCGACGAGATGCTCGTCACCGAGGGTGGCCAGGAAGAGACCTCCGGCGCGCTCCACACGCTCGATGCCTCGCGTTCCAGTTCGCTCGCCAGTGCCGTCAAGCCCGAGGTGAAGCTGAAGGCGATTCTCGAGATCTCGCGAAAGCTCTCCAGCGACCTGAAGATCGACACCGTCGCGCCGAACATCATCGAAGCCCTGATGGAGTTGTTCCCGCAGTCCGAACGCGGATTCTTGATCCTGATCGATCCATCGACCAAGAAGCTGATCCGCAAGGCGTTCAAGTATCGGCCGAACCGGCCTGCGTCGCCGCTCGCCCGGTTCGATGACGAGGTTCCCATGAGCATCAGCCGATCGATCGTGAACCACGTCATCGGCCAGAAGAAAGCGGTCCTCAGCCAGGATGCCGGAGCCGATCAGGACTTGCCGACGAGCGCCTCGATTGCCGATCTCAAGATCCGCTCGGTGATGTGCGTGCCGCTATTGACGCCGGATAGCGAGGTTCTCGGGATCATCCAACTCGACACCAGTAGCCGTCGCCAGTTTCTCCAGGAGGACCTGGATATCCTGACGACCGTCGCCGGCCAGGCCGCCGTGGCGATCGAGAATGCGTCGATGCATGAGAAGCTGCTTCGGAACGCCTCACTCGAACGCGACCTGAACATCGCCGAAAACGTCCAGAAACGATTCCTGCCGCAATCCGTCCCCAAGATCCCTGGCTACGAGTTCTTCGCCTACTATCAGCCAACGTACGAAGTCGGTGGCGACTACTACGACTTCATGACGCTCCCCTCGGACCGGCTTGGCGTCGCCCTGGGCGACGTCGCGGGCAAGGGGGTCGCGGCGGCCCTGATGATGGCCAAGTTTTCGGGCGACACCAAGTTCTGCATCTCGACCGAGGAATCGCCGCAGCGAGCGATCGAGAAGCTCAACAACCTGCTCTGCGACGCCGGGATCGATGAGAAGTTCATGACGATGAGCCTGGGTGTCCTCGACGTCGAGACGGGCCGGATGACCTTCTGCTCCGCCGGTCACCCACCGCTCTTTCTCCGCCGGGCAAATGGTACGGTCGAGGAACTGGGCGAGGATATCTCGGGCTTTCCGCTTGGAATCATGCCTGACTGGCAGTACAAGCAACTCGAAGTGGAGCTGTTTCCCGGCGACGTCCTGGTGATCTACTCCGACGGAGTGACCGACGCCCGGAGTCCGGCCGAGGAGATT
>JAJYCH010000823.1 GCA_021778575.1 Planctomycetota bacterium | reverse complement strand
TCGAGAGGTGAGCCGGTTGAGTCATCGCAGAGGATCGCGGCGATCAAGGTTGTGGGGTCAAGTTCGGTTGCGTTGATTCTGATGGCCAGATCTTCGAGAGCGCTATCCCGGAATCTTTCGGCCTTCTGGTTTCGCTCGGCGGCCTCGAATTTGACAGCGTCATTCTGTCGGTTGAGATTGAGGCATTTGGTCAGGCCCCGTTTGTCGGCCTGGATCTGGTGGTGGATCGAGACCAGAATAGCTGTCAATGAGCCGGTCGGACGGCCACGATAACCCCGTCTCAGGGCGAGGATCTCGAGCCCGCACTCATGGATTTTCTTGAACTTGTCGATCTGACGCTTCAGTGTCGACCACTGTCGTTCGTCCCTACAAATGAAGGCAGAGAGGCGAATCGCATTGTAAGTCCGGACCCTGATGTCGTGATGGCCGAGAGGTAGCGCGACTCGTTTCATTCCCGCTTGGAGGAACTGGCGAGCTTTCGCCTTGGCCTCTCCGACCTTGAGCAGGCGGGTGTCCTCCGTTACCGGCGGCAAGGTCTGGAATTTGTCGACTCGCAGAGTGCTGAGCAACCAATGGCTGAGTTGGTCCTTGCTCTCACGACTCATCCCTCGGATCTTGATCTCCTCGACTTTCCATGAATCATCCCGTTGGAGGTTGCACTTTGCGTAATCGGCGGCGCCCATGCAGGCGATACCGTCGAACGTTGTCTGGCCGTTGGTCTCCTTGTGCTCGAGGTCGTGGATGTTAGTGATCTCGTTCGTGGAATCAGCCTTGTTGCCGAAGAATTGGCGGGCGTATCCGCGATACCACGTCGTGAATTCGTCGTTGTCGATCGGGATCTCGGCTGGATTGAGGAACGGAATCGGTCCACCGTCCTCGGCACGACGGATCGGGTAGTCTGGTTGGAGCTGGAGGCATTCAGCGTAAGTGCACGCTGGGATTTGATCGCGGCGGTAGGTGCAGCCGTCGGTGATCACCTGATAGCCGTTCAGTGACTGGATGAGTGAGAAAGCACTGGCTCGCGCTGTGGCTGTGATGACATTGGCTGCCACCACGTTACCGGTCGAGAACAACTTGGTACCCAGGACGCCGTAAAGACTGTTGGCCATCAGCTTCCAGGTAAGTTCGCTCCCGCTTTTCTTGCCATCGCGTTCCTCGGCCCGCTTGCGCCGGTCGATCATCTCCCGGGCCAGGTTGCCGATCTCGAACCTCAAGCTGACGTAGTCGGCGTCGATAGGCTCCTCGATCGTCTGAACTCGGTTCTGAAGGTCGATCCTGGCCGACCAGGGGATTGGTTGGAGCCCAAACTCCGCGCCGAGTTGATCGTAGCCAGGACCGTCACTGGCAACGAGATTGCGGGGGTAGAACACGATCGATTCCGCCGAGAGTGCCTCGTATTCCGCGCGGAGATCGGGTGGCAGCGCCTGGATCATCAACCAGGTCGCGTGGGCGACGATGCCGGAGTTGATCTCGCCGGAAAAGAGCTTGCTGCCGGCGCACTCCTCGGACCTGGGCCGTTTCTTGCGGTAGTTGGCCGACGTGATCGCATCCTGGGTCGAGGGGATCATGGCGTTATAGCCCTTCTGGATCTTGCCGCTGACGCGGATGTACCAGGCGTCGGGTTCACACTGACCGTTCAAGAACTCAACCGCTTGAACAAGAGTCATCCGGGTGTTGCCTGGCTCATGAACGACTGGGCGGCCCCAGTAGACGTTCATCCGGGAAATGATTCGGGCGTAGCAACTCGCCAGGTCGACATCGGCCAGCATTCCAGGAGCCTGATCCCAGAGCCTGGTGGCGGTCCGACTGTAGATCAGGCCGCCGTGAACCGAACCAGTTTGAAGACCAAAGCGACTTGCCGCTCGATCGCCGCCGAAGTTTGCCAAGCCTCCCTTTCTCATCAACCTGTTCAGGTCGCTGTTCTTGCTGATGAGTGTCGAGGCCGCCGACGCCCGCGCTGTCATCTGAGTCAGGAACTGCGAGATCTGGCCTCCCAGTGATGCCTTCATCGGCGGGATGTCTGGTTTGTCGACGCAGAAGGACTCGTAGATTTCTGAATGGTGCGCCTTCATCTGTTCGTGAATAAGAAGGGTGTTGACGACGTCCCGGATGGCGTAGCCATGGGCCTCATCAGGCCTCTCCTGAAATGTCCGGAGCATGTCCGACTTGTCCTCAGCGTGGATATTCTCGCTCTTACCCATTCCCAGGTAGGTCCGACTGAGAGTGTCGAGCGACGTCTTGATCGTGCCGCACTGGGTATCCCGGAACTCGATATGGATCTCGAAGAGATTGCCATCCGGGTCGGCGGCGTACTCCACAATGGGTGGGCCTGCAAATGGCGAGTTCGGGTAGGAGAACCTGACGATCGGTCGATTCTCGAGGGAGAGGGCCTGCTCACCGTGCGCTTCCGAGCTGAAGAGGTCGGAGTAGAAGTGAGAACCGAACATCCGCCCGATGTCGGCAGTGAGGAAGTGACCGATGAAGATGATCTGGATCGTTGGGACCACCTGTCGAGAACTGTTTCGCTTCGCCGTTGCGTTCGTCGCCTTGGTCGCTCGGCGCTGCCCGTCATGGCGGGAAACCGACTCGACGCCCTCGAGCCTGAACAGGTCACCGAGCATCTGGACCGGGGAGAGTTTGGATGTGATTTTCCTCGACGACCGGTGGACGATTCTGTCCAGGAATCGCCCGTACTTCTCTCGATCGGTCGGC
>JAJYCH010000050.1:1935-13090 GCA_021778575.1 Planctomycetota bacterium | reverse complement strand
CCTGGATCATGAATCCGGGGATGACACGATGGAACAGCAGGCCATCGTAAAACCCCTTGTCGACGTACTTGAGAAAATTGTCGACCGTGATCGGGGCCTTGGTCCGGTCCAGCTTGACGGTGATCAGTCCGAACGAGGTATCGATCAGGACGATCGGCGCGTCGTCGCCCTTGACGGTCTGAGCGGCAAGGGTAGCCTCGGTCAAGGGGATGTTTGACCGGCAGGCGACGGCGGTGACAATCAGGGCAAAAGCGATCAGAAAGCGTCGTCTCATGGCTCGGGAGATCCTCTTCGAGAATGATCAGGGGATGAACGGTTCGATCCATCGCGGACCTGAATCTAGCACAGTTTGCCAAAAGCTGTCGACCGAGACCGGCCGGTCCGTCCCAGGAAGACGGCCGGCCGATCGCGAGAGTCAGTACGTCGGGCGTCGGGTCACTGCTCGACGCGTTTGATCTGCGAGCTGAGATCCCCCGCCATGTCCGCGGGGAGCCGATCGCTGCCGGCCTGGGCGACCTTCAGGTATTCGGCGGCCTTACGGGATCTCGACTTATCGTTCGCCATCAGCCGGCCCATGTGATAGTTCAGGACCGGATGCTCGGGGATCTTGGCGAGCCCCTTCTTGTACGATTCCTCGGCGTCCTTGGTCCGACCCATGGCCTCCTGGATCGAGCCGAGCGTGTCGTAGAACTCGCCGGGGAGCTGGCCCGGGTCGACCCTCTGGAGCAGACCTTGCGCGAGTTCCAGGGCTTTCTTGCTGTCGTCGCGGTAGCGATGGAGAATCCACGCCTTGTTGTTGACGGCCTCGACCACGTTGGGCTGGACGCTGAGGATCTTGTCGAACTCGTTGAGGGCGCGATCCTGGAGTTCTCGGGCTTTCTGGACATCCCCCTGAGCTTCGGACTTCGTCAGCAGAAGGTCGCCAAGATGGAGCCGGGCGGCGACCGAGTCGAGTTTCTCGACCGCCTTCTCCGCCCAGGGGATCGCCAGTTCGGGCTGACCGCCGCGCGAGTAGCCGGTCGAGACCGCCAGCATCCGGTTACCTCGCGAGTCGTCGCTGGTGATCGCCTTGGCCAGTGCGGCGGCCTGTTCCAGGTCGGTCTTCGAGGCGGGCTGTCCCTTACCCCGGGCCTCGACCAGGATCTGGATCGCCGTGGTCAGGGCCACCGGATCGTCCGGATTGAGCTTGAGCAGCTCCTTCAGGATGCCCAGAGCTTTGGCGCGATCGCCGTTCAGCAGATGGATATCCGCCGTCAGGTAGTAGGCGTCGGAGAAGTCGGGTCGGTTCTTGATGGCTTCGGTCAGTTTTTCCAGCGCCCGGGTCCGGTTGGCCTGGACTTGCGACTGGCTGCCGGTCTGGGTCGCGGTGGCCCGAGCCTCGACGAGGAGTGCGGCCATTCCGGTGGGATCGTTGGGGTCGGCGTCTTGAAGGAACCGGGCCTGGCGGAGGGCTTCGTCGGTCTTGCCGTTCTTCAGGCTCAATCGAGCCAGTTGGAGCCGGGCTTCGGGCAGTCGGGGGTTCCGGGCGAGAGCCTCGGTGCAGGCGGCGGCGGCCTCCTGGGTCTGTCCCTTCGTCGCGAAGATCTGTGCCCGGAGGAGCGGGCCGGCCGCCTGGTTTCGGGCCAGACTATCCAGCTCCTGGGTCAAGGCCAGGGCTCTCGTGGTGTCGCCCCGTCGCAGTTCCAGTTCGCATTCGAGCTGGACGAACGTCCAATCGTCCTTGTAACGGCTCCGGTAGTCGTAGATCAGGGCCGAGGCTCGCTCGTCGAGCTTCCGGGCCTCGGAGCGGTCGCCCCTTCGGGTGGCCTCGCTGGACATTCCGGCGATCATCCGGACGTGAGCCGCAGCGGCCGAGGGGTCCGACGGGGTCTCCTTGACCAGTTCGGCGGCCAGACGTTCGGCCGAGCCGTAGTCGCCTTGCTCGGCGTAGTTCGCCAGCAGCATTCGTCGGAACGGGCCGGCGGGATTGGCCTTGGCCTTGGTTTCGAGGAAAATCAGGCCGGCCCTGCGGTCGTTGGTGGTGATCGTCAGGACCCGGCACTTGGCCTGAACCAGTTCCTCGGATTCGGGCAGGATCTCCAGTCCCTTATCGAGAACCTTGAGCGCCCTGGCAAACCCTTCGGCGATCGGCGGGGTCATCGTCTCGATGGCGGCCATCATCAGGTAGTAGACCGATGGGGGCTGTTTTCCCGAGGCGATCGCGGCATCAATCGCTTTCTGGATCGTGGCGATGGCCTCGGGCGACCGTTTTCCTCGGGCGAGGATCTCGGCCCGGGTCACGATCGCTCCCGGATAGGTCGGGTCGGCCTTGAGCACCTGATCGGCCAGGCTCAGTGCCGTATCCTCTTCCTTGTTGAGCCGGAAGTAGGTCGCGGCGCGGATCAATTCCTCGGCGGTCACGCGGGTCGAGGGGTCCTTGAGCAACAGGTTGATCTCGGCCTTGGCGGCGGGCCACTCCTTCTTGGCGACCTGGGCCGCGACGATCTGCCAGCGGATCGCCCGCGACAGTTCGTTCGACTGATTCTCCTTGAGCATCTCGCGATAACGGGCGAGTGCCGAATCGAGGTCGCCGCTCTCCATGGCGATCCTGGCCAGGGCCGATTGCGAGGCGGTGGTCAAGGTGAGTCCCGACTCGACTTCCTTCACCGAGTCGCCCCGGGCGAGCGCCTCGAAGATCTTCGAGGCCCCTTCGGGATCGGACCGGCCTTCGAGCTGGGCCTTCCAGAACTGGACGATCTTGTTGTTCGGGTCTTTCTTCAGAGCCGCGTCGAAGTGGACGGCGGTCGCCTTCCGGTCGTTCCGGGCAAGCGCGAGCTGGGCGTCGAGCAGGTCGCTGGTGGCGGCATCCTTCCAGCGGTCGCGGATCTTGGCGATCGAGACGGCGACAGCCGCGTAATCCTTGGCCGCGAGGTCGATCAGGGCGAGCTGGACCAGCGGGGCCGAATTATCCGATCGTTCGGCCAGCGAGCTGAGGATCTTGCGAGCCTCGGCCGACCTGTCGAGATCCTGGACCAGGATCTGGGCACGCAACTGGACCGCAGGGACATCGTCGGGAACCTTCTTGAGGAACTCGACCAGGACCTGATCGGCTTCTTGGGGCTTCTTCGACTTCGCCAGGATCGACGCTTCGAGGATGGCCAGTTCGCTACTCTCGGGATAGGTCAGTCGGGCTTGAGCAAGTCGCTTCCGGGCGTCGTCCTCGCGCTTCAGTTCCTGGAGGGTGAGCACGGCGAGGTTCTCGGCGGCCGATCCCCCCTTCCCCTTCGAGACGAGCCAGTCGATCCGCTTCAAGGCGTCGGTCGGCCGGTCGAGCTGGATTTCCATCTGGGCCAGTCGAAGTTCGACGGCCGGTG
Source organism: Planctomycetota bacterium (assembly GCA_021778575.1). Classification (GTDB taxonomy): domain Bacteria; phylum Planctomycetota; class Planctomycetia; order Isosphaerales; family Isosphaeraceae; genus Tundrisphaera. The sequence continues at coordinate 9,737 of JAJYCH010000050.1, read as the reverse complement.
TCGAGTCCTGACCGTTGGCGAACGCCAGGCCGTACTCTTCAATGGCCTTCTTGAGTTCGGCCGGTGATCGGCGGGCCTGGTGGATTTCTCCCTTGAGCAGGTGGAGCGTCCCTTCGAGAGCCTTCGGCAGCCGGCCGAGACGGATCTCGTCGAGCATCCGGGCGACCATCGGCTCGGCGTCTTCGGGATAGCCGGCCTGGACGACCGACCAGGCGGCCCAGATCTGATACTGCGATTCAAGATTCCCCAGACGCTGGGCGAGCTGGAGATACTGCCGGCCCATGGCCGGTTCCTGATTGAGGATCAGCGCGACGCCGTAGCGGGCCTGAGCCTCGGCCAGACTGGGAAGCTGATTGGCCGCGATCTTCAGGTGACCGAGAGCGGACGAGCGGAGCTTGGCCTGCTCGGCCCGAGGAACCGCGACGACCGCGGCGTCGGAAACCATCCCGGCCTTTTCAAGGTCGATGGCTCCCTGGAACAGGTGGCCAAGGGCCTGAAACCGATTGAATTTGCATTCGAGGAGCGACTTGATATGCGACTCGGCGACGCCGTAACGCCCAGGGTCCTTGAAGTTCGCCAGGGCCGATTCCACGGCCAGGGCATGCAGCCCCATCGCGGTTTCGGTCGCGGCTTGGCGGCTGGCCGAGGCGGACTTGAAGGCCTGGTTGACGATTTCGAGGCAACGGTCGCGCCGCTCTCGGAACCGAAGGTGATCGGCGTAGGCGAGATAGACGTTGAGGTCGGCCCCGGTCTTCACGTCCAGCGACTTCTGGAAGATCTTCTCGGCCGCGACTTCGAGCGAGTCGCCATACCCCTTCAGCTTGAGCTTCTCGGCCTCTTGCGGAGGGGGATTGGTGATCATCCGCCGGAGCATCAGCTTCTGGACTTCCTCGATCAGCCGACAGATCCGGGCGATCCGGGTCGAGGGGATGTCGGTCTCGTTCGAGGCCGACAGCGCCTCGCGGCCGACGGCCTCGATCGGAGCGGCCAGATCATTGGTCGCCTCGGTCGTCGCGACGTCGAGAGCTCGGAGCCGGAGCAAGGCCATCCGGTCGACCGGGTCGGCGTTGTTGGCCAGGGTCAAGCTTCGAGTTCGTTTGAGAATCTCATCGAGGCGTGGCTTGTCGTTGGTCAGGGCGGCGATCCGGGCGTTCACCCACTCGCTCCGGGCTCGTCGCGGGACTTCGGTTTCCAGCGCGGCCAGGTGGCGGCGGACATCGGGGATATTTGGCGAGGTGCCGTCAAGTGCGTCGGCGGCCAGGATGTAATGAGAGTCGAGGTTCGCCGGTTCGAGCGAGACAAGGTCTCTGGCCCAGCGGACTTGCTCCATCTGGTCGTCGAGCCGGACCGCTTCCACGAGCATCCTCCGCCTGGGGCTGACTCGCTTGGTGTCGAACTTGGACGAGGCGGTCAGCGACGCCAGGAACAGGCCCCGGAGTTCACTTTGTTTGTCGAGCGGAGCCGAGGCGGCCCACTCCTCGTAGACGTCGGCGAGTTCCTCATGAAGCGCGGCGTTTCGGGGATCGATCTTGAGCGCCCGCTGATAGTCGGTCTTGGCCTTATCGTATTGCTTGGCTTTCCGTTCGGCTCGGGCTCGGACCAGGATCTCGGCGGTTCCTCGCGAATTCTTGTAGACCGCGAAGGACATCAAGCCGCCCAGGGCTACAGCCACGAAGAGGCCGGAGAGGATCAAGAGGGGTTTCCATCGGACGGTCATCGGGCACGACTCCTGTAGCTCGTTGAGGCCGGGTCTCGCGCGGTCGAGAGTTGGTTCCACGGGGACGACCATCCGGGTCGAAGCCCGCGGCTCATGACGCGCGGCGTGGAAAACCGGGAAGGGGTATTTTCGGTACCGGGCGAACCGCGAAGTTCGCTCACCTTCCAACAGTTGAAAGCAACATCTCGGGGGGCTGGCCGGGCTCGGCTCCAGCGGCAAAGTTCGTGTGGATCGAGAAAGCACCGCCCCCTGTTCCGACTTTCGAAATCCCGGCGCGGCGACCGACAGAACGGAACCTGGGACTTCCGATGGTTGCCAAAAACAAAAAGCCGTCCGAACCCGATCGAAAAGCGGGGTCCGGACGGCGGTTTGGCTTCGGTTTTTCGCGACGGTTCAGCGTCGGATCGTCGTGCTCGGGGCCAGGAGAGCCTCGATCCGGTCGGGGGTCGGAGACGAAAGTCCCTCGACCCGGTAAGACACGTTGACGCGCGATGCTGGGTTGCGGGCGAGGTTTGATCGGTTCCAGCAATGGAGGCAGTCAAATCGGTCCGAGCGATCCACCTTGGTATACCGTTCCGGGTCCTTCACGAACTGGTCGCGTTCGTTCCCGGTCTTGAACAGAAAGACATGACCGCTATAAACCACGCCCCAGCGCGGGTCGCCGGGCTGAAGGTCGCCGCGATCGACCTGGCTGACCGGGCAACGGCCATCGTTGGCGGGGGCGAAGACGTCGGGCTTCCGGCGGAATTCACGTCGAGAATCTTCATTGGCGAACCGGAAGATCCGGCCATCGTGTTCGACGGTCAGTTCCTTCTTGCCCGGGACGAGTTGATTGTCTCTCAGAAAGGAGACCGGGCAAAAGCCGGCGAGCGCCAGCGACTCTTCCTTGAGTTTGCGAGCCCGGGCGACCTGCTCGGGAGACCGCCCTTCACGGCGGAGGACGGCGGCGAGGGTGACCTCGAAGGTTTCGGGCTCGACGTACCCCTCGTAACGCTCGACCACCTCGCCGTTGGGCCGGACGATGACGGTTGACGGGAGAGTGGTCAGTCCCAGAGTCATCGCCAGGGTTTCGTGTTCATCGGACCGGAGCTTGATGGGAACGAATGATTCCTGGGCCTGGTTAATCACGCCCGGATGAACGAAGGTCGAGCGATCCATGCGACGACAGTTGATGCACCAGGGGCCGGTGAACTGGATCCAGAGCAAGCGGTCGAGCGACTTGGCCTCGGCCTGTGCCTGAGCAAGATCCTCCCGCCAGACGATCTTCTTGACGTCCTCGGCGCGTCCTTCGGGGAGAACCGCCTGGGAGCCGACCAGACCGATTGCCAGAGTGGCAAAGCTGCAAGCCCGGCGAAGCCGGATTTTGGTGCAATTCATGAGACGTCTCCGTCAGACATACGGCGGCTGGAATGGGTTGAGCCAACGAGTGGGGGCAAGACATCGGCTTCGTCGCTTTACCCCATCCGTGGAGCATCCACCCGCTGTTGCTCGCGGGCAGGCCAGACCGTCGGCGGAGAAACGTCAAGGGAAGTTCATCCAGGTTCTGAAGACAGGTATCGGGCGTAAATGAACCGCTCCTCAAGAAAAAAAAACGGACAGCCGAAGATCGGCCGTCCGTTCGAGCTTCTGAAACCGATCCGGCAAACTTTTCCGGTCAGCGATGCTGTCCCTGTCGCCCGCGAAGTGCCAGCGGTTTCTGAAAAAGTTCGTTGACGATGAACGCTTCGCGGAGCCGGATCGGGTCGTTCATCAGCGGGATCAACGTCGAGATCGTCAGGACCGTCGACGTCTTCGAGGGGGCCGAAGGTGAAGTCGCCAGTTCGGACCCGGTCGAGGTCGCCATCGGGGCGATGGTCGTCAGTGGAGTGAGATCCATCGGTCGGGCGAGTTGCTGGTTGACGTTCTGGTTCACTCCGCTGAGCTTGTTCCGGCTCGGGGCTGGTTCGACCTTTTTCGGGGGCTGGGCGGCTGGTCGCCCCTTGGCCGAGCGTCGAGGGGCTTGCTGCGGCGAACGACCGGGGGCAACCCGGGCGGGCCGATTTGGTTCGCTCGGGAGGATCAGGATATCGTCATCCCCCAGCGGCACCCGCCTGGGCGTCGCCACCTGTGGGTTCGTCGGGGTCGTCCCCCAGCGGAGGTTGGGATCGCCCGGCCTGACTCCCGGGCTCGAACCCGGAGCGGGAGGCCGGGGGACGAACCCCTTCGACTCGCGATTGAACAGGGCGGTGATCGCCCAGATCGCGAAGAAGCTCAGCGGCACGAAGAACTTGAAGACCAGCTCGATCCAGTTGTTATTATTCATCGTTGATCCCGCCCGTTCGCGAAAGTGGTCGAGCCCGCGGCCGCGCGTTGGCCCGGCGATCAGGAATTATTGACCGCCTCGCGCCTGGTGTTGTTAGGGCTGGTCCCCGCGATGGACGACCGCATCTCGGTATCGGCCTGGATGTTCCGGAGGTTGTAATAGTCGGTCACTCCCAGGTTCCCCTTGCGGAACGCCTCGGCGATCGCGAGCGGAATCTCGGCTTCGGACAGCATCACCTTGGCGCGGTTTTCCTGGACGGCGGCGAGCATTTCCTGCTCCATCGCGACGGCGAAGGCTCGTCGTTCTTCGGCCTTGGCCCGGGCGACCCGGGTGTCGGCCTCGGCCTGGGCGGCCTGGAGGTTGGCGCCGATGTTGTCTCCCACGTCGATGTCGGCGATGTCGATCGAGAGAATCTCGAACGCGGTTCCCGCGTCGAGCCCCTTCTCCAGCACCCGCTTGGAGATCGAGTCGGGGTTTTCGAGCACGAGGTTGTGCGACTCGGCCGAGCCGATCGTCGTCACGATCCCTTCGCCGACCCGGGCGATGATCGTCTCCTCGGTCGCACCGCCGACGAGCCGGTCGATGTTGGTCCGGACCGTCACCCGCGCCTTGACCTTGAGCTGAATCCCGTTCTTGGCGATCCCGTCAATCGTCTGCCGTCCCTTGGTCGGGTCGGGGCAGTCGATGACTTTCGGATTCACGCTGGTCTGAACGGCGTCGAGCACGTTCCGGCCCGCCAGGTCGATCGCCGCCGCTCGCTTGTACGAGAGTGGGATATCCGCTCGGTTGGCGGCGATCAGCGCCCGGACGACGTTCGGGACGTTGCCACCGGCCAGGTAATGGGCTTCGAGGCTCCGCGTCGTGATTCCGTCCTTCTCGCTCAGACCGGCCTGGATCGCCATGATCTTCGACCGAACGATCAGGGTCGGGTTCACTTTCCGGAGTGACATTCCCACCAGCTCGATCAGCGTGACCCTCGCCTCGGAGAACTTGGCCTGAATCCAGAGGGCGAAGTATTTGGTCATCAAGATCGCGCCGATCAAACCGGCGATCACGATCATCGCCAGAATCGCGAAGAAGATCATCTGAGGCGTCGAAATTGGGCCGGGCTGCTGGGCGATCACGGAGTCGATCATGGGGGTGCCTCTTGGTGTCGAACGGCCCTGTCGGCCGAGGTGGTCGGTTCGTTATCAGAGGATTCGCGAAGTCGAGTCGAATCTTGACGGATGTCAGTGACTCGCCAAGCCGGAGTCGCGACCCTTTCGGTCGAGCCCGCGCGAAGCGCATATCGAATTCTAAGGCCAGAGGCCCGCGCAAGCGACACCTGGCTCTCACGAATTCAAACAAATCGGGTCAGCTCTGACGATCAGGTCCGACTTTAGCGGTCGGCTGACTCAGACCTGGCTGGTCTCCCGTGATTCGTCCGGGTACGGGTCAACCCGGACGATCAGCCGGCCCGATCGGACCTGGATCGCCAGCACTTCGGCTCCCGAAGGGATCAGCCCGGACTCGCTCATCCCATCGATCCGTCGCCCTTCGAAGGCCACCATCCCCGACGGACGAAGCGTGGTCAGAGCCCGACCCCGAAGACCGATCAGGCGGTCCAGGTCGGGCCCTTCGCGACGGTGATCGACCTCGTCGAGGTCCGGCGGTTGAAGCGAGACCAGCCGCCGAAGTCCGGTCTTCTCGATCAGATAGTTCGACCCCAGATACACCAGCGGGACCGAGACAAGTTCCGCGACCAGGTAGCGGATACCCAGGCCGTTGGAATCCGTGAACCCGAGGTAGAGGAACCACCCGAGGCACCCCAGAGCCAGAACGCCGAGAATTCCACCGGTCGGTAACAGATCCTCGGCCGCGATCAGGATCACGGCGACCACCAGAATCAAGAACGGCGCCATCAGTTCAAGCATCAAATTTCGCGATTGCTTCCCGGGAGCCCGAATTTTTATCCGACCGGCTTCACGATAACCTTCATCCCCTGGACGTCGATGACTTCGATCAATCGGTCAGGCTCGATGAAGTAACCATCCGCGCGGACGTCGACCAGCAGCTTGCCAAACCGGGCCTTGCCCGACGGCTTGAGGACCGTCGTTGTCCGGCCGGTCTCTCCCATCAGGAAGGCGAGCGACTCGTATCCCTCGTCGGCGGGCGGCTTGGCGGTCGGGTCGTCGAGTTCCGAGCCGTTATACGTCTCGGGCTTCAAGACCATCCGATTGAAGATCGGCAGCGACGGGATGTACTTGCCCACCAGGGCCGCCGAGATCCCCACGCCGGCCATCACCGCGACGATCTGAAACAAGGTTCCGGCCATCTGACGATATTCGTAGTCTTGCGTGGGCCAGACAAAGGTATGGCTGGCCATCACGATGCTCACCACGATCAGCAAGAAGCCGCTCAGTCCGAAGACGCCGAACCCCGGAAACACGAACAATTCAAGTCCCAGGCAGACCAGACCCACCAGGAAAAGCAGGATTTCGAGCTGGTCGGCGGTCCCGCTCAGGTAGCGGCTCCAGAAGAACAGGAGAAAGGCCAGGGCCGAGGTGATCGCCGGCAAGCCGACCCCCGGCATCTTGATTTCGAGGATCAGCATGAACACCCCGATGAACAGCAAGACCCAGCTCACGAACGGGTCGTTGAGCGTGGTCACCAGGCCATCGACCCAGGTCGGGCCGTCGATCCGGATCGTCTTGCCTCGAAGCCCGTAGATTGCTTTCAGGGCCTCGTCGTTCAGCACTTCCTGGCCCAGCCCGAACGTCGAGGAATCGCCGGATTTGACGATCAGAACGTTTCCCGGCTCCTTGACGCTCAACGGGTTGAGGAATTGCTTGGGGTTCGAGTCGAGCTGGCTCTGAAGGACCAGGCAAGCGGCGCCGGTCTCGGCGTTGGTGGCCTGGAAAACGTGGGCAAACGGGTCGACCATGGCGTGGGCGACGGCAATCGGATGCCCTTTCTGACCGGCGATCACCTCGGCCCGTCGGGTCAAGCTTTCGATCTGACCGGGTCTGAGGTGTTCGGCCTGGCCTCGACCCCCGAAGACGATCTGGTCGATTCCGCCCATCTGAGCATCTTTGCGGAAGACAATATCGTCGCAAGCCAGGGGGATCAGGGCGGCGACGCCGGTTGCTCGGTCGTCGATGTACGCGACGGTTTTCATGTCCTTGATCCCGGCGATCAAGGTTGCCACGTTATCGGCCGCGCTGATCAATCCCCCCGCGCTATTGATCTTGAAGAAGACCAGGTTCACCCGTTCGCGGCGGGCCTGATCGATCCGTCGACGAAGATAGGCTTCCTTGATCGAGTCGATCTTGCCATCGATGGCGATCCAGACCGGCCGGGCCTCTTCGAGCAAGGTCGGATCGCTGGAGAGCGCCTTGGTGTCGATATGGTAGACGTTGGCGATATCGGTCCGGTCGTCGGTCCGGAGCTTGGCGAATCCTTCTTCGCGTGCTCGAAGCGACTTGAGAACCCCTCGGGTTCCCCCGTCCCAGGCCGACTGGATGTCCTTGGGATCGACCGCGTTTGCCTTGACGAAGGCGTCAAGGTTCTCGGCCAGAACGTAATGCGCCTGGCGATCGGCGGTGGTGACGAGCTTGAGGTCGGCATCGCGATCGAACAGGCCGGCGTAAAGGTCGGGGCTTTTCCCCTTGCGTCGCGCGAGATCCTTGATTGGTTCGCGGTAACTGGCCTTCACGGCTTCACCGTCGGGAGTGATCGGGCCGATCGCGGCGTCGTTCCCCATGACGATCTCGGTGCATGCCAGGGCAGGCAGGACCGCGTACC